>JAHEEK010000002.1:0-195257 GCA_024640765.1 Thalassobium sp.
GTTGTGGGCGCGTTGCACAGTGCCATCGACGACCCAACAGCCACGCATGAAATCACCAGCAGGGCGTTGCTTTGGTTAAACCATAAAAGTGCCATCACCCCGTTTAGGACAACGGATGCGTAGAGCAGAAGTTGGGGCGGGAGCCGCTTGTTCAGCTTTGCTACGCCGAAATTTCCGACCGCAAAAACGGACCAGATGACAAACATATAAAGACCCACGGTTGTGGTGGGCGCAGCAATTTTGTCAGATAGCGCAATCGTCACGATGAACCATGTGGAGATACCGTAGCTGATGAGGATGAAACCCAGCACGGACATCACCGGTAAAGTTAATATGCGGCGGATCGAAGGTGCGCTGGTTTTGGTTTTAAGATCCGCGCGACCTCGGGGTTTTGGCGGGCGTAGGACAGCGATTGCAGTCACAACAGGGACGATCATCCAGCCATACCGCCAGCTGAATGTGTCCATCAAAAATGCCGCCCCAAATGGATAAAGGGCTGCGACAGCCCCTGTGATCATCCCCCAATAGCTTAGCGCCGTGAGCATGTTGCGGGGGCGGTTCGCGGCCAAAAGTGCTGGGATCATCGGCGAAAACAGTCCGGCACCTGCACCTTGGAATAGTCTTAGGATAATCGTCTGCTCGCCGGTTCTGGCGAAAAGCAGTAGAACCGAAGCTGTACAAAAGAGAAACGCGCCTGAGGTAAAGACGCGTTCCTTGCCAATTTCATCACCCGCTGCACCGCTCACAAATAGGGCGATGATGAGCGTGGTTTTGTATCCTGATATCAGTCAAAGCGCTTGGTCTGTGTCTAATGCCAAGTCGATGCTTAGGGCTTTGACGATGATCGGGCATGTTGAAATTTCAATGATATAGGCAATACTGGCCGCAAAAATCGCAAACGTGTTTGCATTACGAAGGTGCACGATCGTCACTTTTCCTACGTTTGCGCGACTGGGTTGCATACTCACCAACAACACGCTTTTCACCGACGCGCTCTACGATTGTGGCGCGGTAATCTGCCCAATCATCGTCGGTCATATCAGCCATTGCCGCAACCTTAATTGTCGATTTTTGGACTTATGGGCTAAGCATAGCGCGGTGGATCGGTTGGATAGTGAACATGGGGTGGTCGCGCTTAAACTCCACAGGGCAATCGGTCTTCGTGATCCGAATATTGGTAAATAGGGGACCAAACCAGCGGTCCGTTTCGATCACGCCTTCATAGCTTTCCATGTGCTGCGTGCGCGGCAGATTGGCAGGTTCGCGGACCAAGACACACCAATCCGCGGCGGTCTTTGCAATAAGTCCCGACCAGATTTGTACGACACCCGGTTGCAAAACGGAGGCGAGAAAAGGGGGGAGAGTACCCCTTCACATCATCTGGCGCATCCGCATCAAATTGTGCCGCGTAGTTTGGGAATTGAGCTGCATCCAGTGGCATCCAATCCGGTGCGTCCGGATAGCGCCAAAGCACACGGGTGCCGTCCCACATTAGAGAAAAATCCATGGGTGCGAACACGTACCACCCCAATTGCGAGGCGACGCGGATCGGCTCGCAATATCTGTAGGCGCGCAGGGGCAGGGTACCGCCCGCTGCGGCGTCGGCGGGGACGGACAAGCTGACCTGGGGGATCATTCGGTAGAACTCCGCCAATGCACCAAGGGCGGATGCGTCGGCTTGAAGTGGGGATTGGAAATCAAGCATCTGCCGACCTGCGCGACAGCCGTTTTGAACGCTGGCGATTTGTTGGCGATGTGCACAGTTTCGGTGTCGGCAACGTCTGTTGCAAAAGCAGGTGACTTATTTGCGATTGGTACATTTTCGGCATCACGCGTGTCAGCGAAGTCTGTTTTGAAGGCCGGTGATTTGTTGGCGATGTGAACGCGGCCTGCGTCGGTTACGTGGTCGAAATCTGGTGCAAATGCAGGTGCTTTGTTTGCGAAGTGAACGAGGCCATTGTCTGCTGTAGAACGTGTCATGTGGGTAACTCCTGAACTGGTTGATGACTGTGACCTGACGCTTGCTGAACAATCTATGCGTGTCAAAAGCTAAAAGTGAGAAGGTACCATATTTGCTACATGTGGTATGTGGAGGGGAATGATTATATCATATGCTGTGGATAATCGTGTCACATTCAAAGGTATGAGTTCATGTATGGTTTAGACATTTGACAAATTACGAAAAGTATAATTCCCGTTTAAGCTGTGTTCATGAAAGTGATTCGAAAGAATATGCTGCTTTGGGCTGGGCAAACTGGCCATAAAAAAACCCGGCTCAAAGGCCGGGTTTCTTCGTCTTGAAAGAACGTGCCGCTTATTGCGGGATGTCGCCTGTCAGACCTTCAATGTAGAAGCTCATGCCAGCCAATGTGCCGTCATCCGCTACTTCGCCGTCAGCCAACCAAGGTGTTCCGTCTTGCTTGTTGACGGGGCCTGTGAACGGGTGGTAGGCTCCTGTGCGCATTGCTTCGATCATCGCTTCGGCCTCTGCTTTGATGTCGGCTGGTACGCGGTCGGTGATCTCACCAATTTCAACCATACCCGTGTCGATGCCGTCCCATGTTTGGACAGTTTCCCATGTGCCGTCCATGACCGCTTTCACGCGGTCGATGTAGTAGGGCGCCCAGTTGTCGATGATGGACGAAACGCGCGGCCCGTCTTTGAACTGAGCCATGTCTGAGGCTTGGCCAAATCCGATGACGCCTTCGTTTTCAGCAGCAACTGTCAAAGGTGCAGTCGTGTCTGTGTGTTGCAAGATCACGTCCGCGCCTTGCTCGATCAGTGTTTTTGCAGCGTCCGCTTCTTTCGCAGGGTCTTCCCATGTGAAAGCCCAGATGATGTTGAATTCTACATCGGGGTTAACGCGCTTGGCGTGCAGGTAGGCTGAGTTGATGCCACGGATAACTTCCGGAATTGGGAAAGATGCGATGTACCCAATTTTGTTGGTTTTGGTCATCTTGCCTGCGATGTGACCTTGAACGGCGCGGCCTTCGTAGAAACGCGCTGAGTAGGTCGACACGTTATCGGCTGTTTTGTAGCCAGTTGCGTGCTCAAATTTCACGTCCGGGAATTTGGCCGCAACATTGATCGTTGGGTCCATGTAACCAAAAGAGGTCGTGAAGATAAGCTTGGCACCGGAAAGCGCCATCTGTGTCATCACGCGCTCGGCGTCCGCGCCTTCTGGAACGCTTTCTTGGTAGATGGTTTCAACTTTGTCGCCGAATGCTTCGTCAACGGCGAGGCGGCTTTGGTTGTGCTCATATGTCCAGCCACCGTCACCGATGGAGCCCACGTAAACAAAGCCCACTTTGAGCTTTTCATGGCCGTCGGCGAATGCGCCTGAGGTGAGTGCTAGTGCAGCGGCAGCTGCTGCCAGGAGTGTGCGTCGTAGGATCATGATGGTCCCCCCATTGGTTAACGCGTGAAGGCCCCCACGGCTGTGAAGGCGGGTGAAGCTGCCTCTAATTAGAGGCGTGAAACGAACGGCCGAGCATGGCAGGTGCCTGTGCACGGCTGATGCCGTATTTGTGGAGCGCCGATAGCAAGACCAGCACGAAGATGGTGATCACATACGGCGACATGGACAAGTATTCCACCGGAATTGTACTTCCCGCCGCCTGTAGGTTGAGTTGTAAAATGGCAATGCCGCCAAAAATATAGGCACCCAGAATAATCAACAGCGGGCGCCAGCTTGCAAAAACCACAAGCGCCAGCGCGATCCAACCGGCACCCGTGGTCATGCCTTCGGTCCACTGCGGTACGCGTACCAGGGATAGATACGCCCCACCAAGACCCGCACATGCGCCACCAAACACGATGGCGCCAAAGCGGATCCACATCACTTTATAACCCAATGCATGTGCAGCGTTATGATCTTCGCCGACCGCGCGTAAAATTAGGCCCAATCGGCTAAAACGTAAAACCGCCCATACAGCCACGGGGATCGCCAGTCCGATGTAGAGCATCGCGTCATGGCCCAGAACGATACGCTCAAACGCATTCAGCTGAGCCCCGCTCATCAGTTGTGGCATCTTTGGCGGGACGATTCCCACGTAGCTTTGCCCGACCATGGCGGATGCGCCTAAGCCGAATAGGGTAAGCGCAAGGCCCGTGGGCACTTGGCTGGTCAAAAAGAACTGGGTCAGAACAGCGAAGACCACGGACAGGGCTGCACCACCAAGCGCGCCGCCGACAAACCCCAATGAGGGCGATCCGGTTTCAACCGCTGTGATGAAACCGCAGACTGCGCCAATGATCATCATGCCTTCGACACCAAGGTTCAAAACGCCAGTTTTCTCAACGACCAACTCACCGATTGCTGCAAGCAAAAGTGGGGTCGCGGCAACCATGACCGAGGCCACATAAAACGCAGGGTTAATCGCTGCCCAATCCATTATGCGGCTTCCTTTACGGTGCGCGGCGCGGCGCGGCGAATGCGGTAATTCACTAGCAGTTCACCTGCCAGCAAGAAAAAGAGCAACATCCCTTGGAACGCTGAGATTGCCGAAGCCGGCAGGCCAATGATGAATTGCGCAAGCTCACCGCCAATGTAGGTCAGCGACATCAACAAGCCTGCGGCCAAAATACCCCATGGGTTCAGACGGCCCAAGAAAGCGACGATGATCGCAGTGAACCCGTAGCCTGATGCGAAATCGATGCTGACTTGTCCTGCGGGGCCTGCGACCTCAAACATACCTGCCATGCCCGCCAATGCGCCGGAAATACCAAGGCACACCGCAGTGATTACATGGGGGTTCACACCTGCAAAGCGCGCAGCTTTGGGCGCCGCACCCGCCAGCTTGATCTGAAAGCCGAGGCGGTGCTTGGACATCAACACATAGGCCAGAATAACCGCGCTGAACGCTGCGACAACGCCCCAGTGGACAGAACTACCTTGCCAAATTTCTGCGTTATGAGCAGAGGCATATTGTTGCAGGTTGCGCGATCCCGGAAAGCCGTTGCCATCAGGGTTGCGGAGTACGCCAACAGACATCGAAGACAGCAGTTCAAGCGCAACATAGACCAGCATCAACGAGACCAGAATTTCATTGGTACCCAGCTTAATCTTCAAAATGGCGGGGATCATGCCCCACATAAACCCGCCAACGGCACCAGCGATGACCATAGCGGGGAAAATCCACCATGCCTCAAGCGGGTAAGCGGCCAGTGCTACAGCCGCACCACACAACGCGCCAATGACATATTGCCCTTCTGCGCCAATGTTCCAAACGCCTGCCTTAAAGCCGATGGACAGACCAATTGCGATCAGGATTAGGGGCGCTGCTTTCACCAACAACTGCGGGCGTGAGTAGGCCGCGAATTGCTCGTTAAAGAGCGGGTCCCAGAAGATTGTACGGATCGCATCAACGGGTGGCTTGCCTAGCATCCAAAACATAATGCCGCCGGCAATCATGGTGGCAATAAGTGCTAGAAACGGCGTGAGATAAGCCCAAAGGTTCGAAGGGTTTGGGCGCTTTTCAAGCTTATACATTGGCCGTCTCCAAGTCATGCGCGCCGCCCAGCATCAGGCCAATTTTCTCTACGCTCAATTCGGTCGTGGGCACTGAGGCGGACAGACGGCCTTCGTTCAGCGCACAAAAGCGGTCAGTAATTTCAAGAAGCTCATCAAGGTCTTGGCTGATCACAACAACCGCTTTACCCGCATCGGCCATATCCAAAATCGCCTGGCGGATGGCGGCGGCGGCACTTGCATCAACGCCCCACGTGGGCTGGTTGACCACCAACACATCGGGGTCTTGTAGAATTTCGCGGCCTACTACGAATTTTTGCAGATTGCCGCCGGATAACGCACGCGCGGCTACTTGGTTGTTCGGAGTGCGCACATCGAAACGGGCAATGATCTCATCTGCATAGCCCCGGGTTTTCCCCCAATTGGCGAAACCAAGCGAGGTCAGTGCCTTGCGTGTTGCGGCGGACAGAAACGCATTTTCCATCAGCGACATATCTGGCGCAGCGGCGTGGCCCAAACGTTCCTCAGGAGCGGAAAGGGTACCAAGAGCGCGCCGTGAGGTCGGCGGTAGATGCCCGACATCGCGACCATCAAGGCGGATCATCCCGCGTTTTGTACGAATTTCACCAGATAGGGCGGCCAGCAGCTCGTCCTGACCGTTGCCTGCAACACCGCCGATACCCAGAATTTCACCTTTGCAAACGCTCAGTGAGACATCTTTTAGGCTGGTGCCGAACGCACTATGCGACGCGGCACTTAGGTTTGTGACGTCTAATACGGTCGCGCCCTTGGGGCGGTCGCGCCGTTCTGGGTCATGCAGGCGGGTGCCCACCATCAGCTCTGCCATATCGCGCGCAGAAGTATCGCGCGGCACACATGTACCCACGTTCTTGCCGCGGCGTAGGACAGTTGCGGTATCGCAAAGTGCGCGGATTTCTTCGAGTTTGTGGGAAATATACAGAATAGAGGTGCCTGCGTCACGCAGCTTGCGAAGGGTCTCAAACAAAATATCGACTTCTTGCGGCGTTAGAACCGATGTCGGCTCATCCATGATCAGCAGCTTGGGATCCTGCAAAAGGCACCGAATGATTTCAACGCGTTGGCGCTCACCGGCGGACAGATCCCCAACAATTCGGGATGGATCAAGCGGCAGGCCAAATTGATCGGACACCTTGCTGATTTGCTGGGCAAGGGCGCGCATCTTTGGCGGATTTTCCATGCCAAGTGCGATGTTTTCCGCAACGCTTAGGGCGCCAAAAAGACTAAAGTGCTGAAACACCATCGCGATGCCTGCGGTGCGTGCTGTGCTTGGTTTGTCTGGCGAAAACGCCTTGCCGTTCAGCACCATTTGGCCCGCATCCGGCGTGACAAGGCCGTAGATCATTTTGACCAGTGTAGATTTCCCCGCCCCATTTTCACCGAGCAGAGCATGAACTTCGCCGCGTGCGATGGTCAGGCTCACGTCTTCGTTGGCGACCACGCCGGGATAGGATTTGATTAACCCGGTGAGTGTCAGCAAAGGGGGTCTCATAAGGGCAATAATGTCTCGGTGAGGGAATCGCGGTTATGGCGCGACACAATGGCGATTAAGCGCTGAAAGGCAATGGTCGCGCGTGGTTTTTGCATGAAATTCTAGCATATTTGCCCCTTTATCCGCCTCGCGCCCCCACATATGCTGTCCCAATGAGTACACAGCCCCGATTCATCCATCTTCGCACCCACACCGAGTACTCTCTTTTGGAGGGGGCTTTGGCGACCAAGAAGCTGCCGCAGATGTGCGCAGACCTTGGGATGCCTGCAGTGGCGGTGACCGATACCAACAACATGTTTAACGCGCTGGAGGTTTCCGAAGGTGCTATCAAGGCAGGGGTGCAGCCCATCATCGGCTTTCAGGTTGATCTGGAATTTGATCCCGCTCCGTTGGGCGAGCGGCCCCGCCCCCCTGCGCCGCTGGTATTATTGGCGCAAACCGAGCGCGGCTATGAAAATCTGATGCGCCTCAATACGTGCCTTTATATTGCACATTCGGATCAGGTCCCACACGTCACGCTGGATGAGTTGGAACGAAACAGCGCCGATGTGATTTGTCTAACAGGCGGGCCTGATGGGCCGGTTGGGCGCTTGTTGCGCGCAGGTCAGCAGCCCAAAGCGCAGGCTTTGATGGAACGGTTAAGCGCCATTTTCGCCGATCGTCTTTATGTGGAATTGCAGCGCCATCCCGAAGATGGTGGTTTGCCCGAGGCCGAGCGGCAGACAGAACGCGGCTTGATCGAAATGGCCTACGGGATGGATATTCCGCTCGTGGCCACAAATGACTGCTACTTTCCCAAGGCGTCAATGTATGAAGCCCATGACGCGCTTTTGTGTATTGCTGATGGTGCTTATGTGGATCAGCAAGAGCCGCGCCGCCGTTTGACGCCTGAGCATTATTTCAAGTCCCAAGCCGAGATGGCAACTCTGTTTGCCGACCTGCCAGAAGCACTTGAGAACACCGTTGAGATCGCCCGCCGCTGCGCGTTTCGCGCCTACAAGCGCGATCCGATTTTGCCGAAGTTTGCGGATGACGAGATTGAAGAATTGCGCCGTCAATCCAACGAAGGTTTGCAGCAGCGTCTAAAAGTGATTGAGCATGCAGACACCGTTGAGGCCTATCAAGAACGTCTCGATTTTGAGCTGGGCATCATTGAGGGCATGGGGTTCCCGGGCTATTTCTTGATCGTTGCGGATTTCATCAAATGGGCGAAAAATCACAATATTCCCGTGGGGCCGGGGCGTGGTTCTGGTGCGGGCAGTCTGGTGGCCTATGCGCTAACCATCACGGACCTTGATCCGCTGCGCTATAGCTTGCTGTTTGAGCGGTTCTTGAACCCTGAACGTGTTAGCATGCCTGACTTTGACATCGACTTTTGCATGGACCGCCGCGAGGAAGTCATCCGCTACGTCCAAGAGAAATATGGCCGTGACAAAGTAGGCCAGATCATCACGTTTGGTGCGCTTTTGTCTAAGGCAGCGGTGCGCGATATCGGTCGTGTTTTGCAAATGCCATACGGGCAGGTGGACCGCCTGTCCAAGATGATCCCCGTTGAAGGTGTAAAGCCCGTCAGCATCGAAAAAGCACTGGCTGATGAGCCGCGTTTGCGTGAAGAGGCCAAGAACGAAGAAGTCGTTGACCGTCTTTTGACTTATGGCCAACAGGTCGAAGGTTTGCTGCGTAATGCATCCACCCACGCGGCGGGTGTGGTAATTGGAGACAGGCCTCTTGATGCGCTTGTCCCGCTTTACCAAGATCCGCGATCGGACATGCCGGCCACTCAGTTCAATATGAAATGGGTAGAGCAGGCGGGCTTGGTCAAGTTTGACTTTTTGGGGCTGAAAACCCTGACCGTTGTGCAGAACGCCGTGGACCTGATTTTGAAGTCAGGACGTGATTTGCACGTCGCGGCAGACGGCGCACAACTTTATGAACCCGCTGAGGGGACGCTGAACGATATCAACGCGATCCCGCTTGATGATCCGGCAAGCTATGATCTGTATGCCGCCGCCAAAACCGTAGCGGTGTTTCAGGTGGAAAGCTCGGGCATGATGGACGCGCTCAAGCGCATGAAGCCCACGTGTATTGAAGATATTGTTGCGCTTGTGGCGCTGTACCGTCCTGGCCCGATGGAAAATATCCCGCAGTATTGTGACGTGAAAAACGGCCGTGCTGAGCGTGAGAAGCTGCACCCCACGATTGACCATATTCTCGATGAAACCCAAGGCATTATCGTTTACCAAGAGCAGGTTATGCAGATCGCCCAAGAGATGGCGAACTATTCGCTTGGTGGTGCGGATTTGCTGCGCCGGGCGATGGGTAAGAAAATTCAAGAAGCGATGGACGCAGAGCGCCCGAAATTCCTTGAGGGTTCAAAGAAAAACGGTGTCGACGCAAAGAAGGCCACAGAGGTTTGGAACCTTCTGGATAAATTTGCCAACTACGGTTTCAACAAATCCCACGCGGCGGCCTACGCGGTGGTCAGTTATCAAACCGCATGGCTGAAGGCGAACCATCCCGTTGAGTTTATGGCCGGTGTTATGAACTGCGATATCCATTTGACGGATAAGCTGGCGGTGTATTTCGAAGAGGTCAAAAAGGGCCTTAAGCTGGATTATGTCCCGCCTTGTATCAACCGCTCTTTGGCGACGTTCGATGTGCAGGATCAGGCGTTGGTTTATGCGCTTGGCGGGCTGAAGAATGTGGGCGTTGAGGCGATGCGTCTGATTGAGCAGGGTCGCAAAGTAGACGGGGTTGATAAGTCGTTTGTGACGGTCTTTGATTTTGCCCGCCGCGTTGATCTGAAGCGGATTGGTAAGCGCCCGATGGAGATGCTGGCCCGTGCCGGTGCGTTTGATCAATTGGATGCCAACCGCCGCAAAATGTTCGATAGCCTTGATGCGCTTGTGGGCTATTCCGCCGCCATTCACGAGCAGCGTGCTTCAAATCAGGTTAGCTTGTTCGGGGAGGCCGGAGACGATTTGCCAGAACCGCGCCTTAGTCCCGTGTCTGATTGGTTGCCAGCCGAAAAACTGGACGAAGAAGCTAAGGCGATTGGCTTTTATTTGTCAGGTCACCCGCTTGAAGATTATGCCGCTGCTCTGAAACGCAAAGGTGTTCTGACCCTTGATGAGGTGACAGAAAAAGCATCATCAGGGGCGTGTATCGCCAAACTTGCAGGCCGCATCAGCGGTGTTCAGGAGCGTAAGTCAGCCAAGGGCAATCGCTTTGCCTTTGTGCAGCTGTCTGACCCAACGGGTGCTTATGAGACCACAATGTTTAGCGACATGCTTGATAAATGCCGTGATCAGCTTTCAACCGGCGCCAAAGTTGTTGTTACCGTTGAGGCCACAATGGAGAGCGAACAGCTCAAGCTTTTGGCCCGCTCGGTCGCGCTCATTGATAGCGTGGTGGCAGATGTTGGAGGGGCGGGCCTTAAGGTATTCGTTGCGGACCAGTCTGCTATTCCGACTGTTGCAACGGTGCTGAAAGACGCGCCGAAAGCGGGCGCTGGCAAAGGACCGATTGTGTTTTGCCTGATGGCAGAGGGCTTACCTGGCGAGGTCGAGATTGATCTGAACCGTGATTTCCCTGTGTCACCCCAAATCAAAGGGGCAATTAAGTCGCTACCCGGTGTTTTGACGGTTGAAGATTTCTAGGGGTCAACGCCCAACCATTTACCAACTCAAATTTACCAGTGGGGGGGGCGTTGATCCGCAAGGGGGACTGAGCCGCCTTGGTCAAATTCACGGGCCGCTTCGCGTTCCATCAGCATCTGCGCGCGCCGCTGCAGCACATCAATGTCGCGGGACTGCTTGGCCACAATATCCGAAAGCTCATCGACGGTTTTCGTCAAATGCGCGATCTTTTCTTCAAGCTGGGTCAGGGTTGGTTGAGTCATAGGGGTGACATACGCCACTCATTCGGGAATTGCTACTGTGCGCATGGTTGCCCACGGCAATGCATCGGGGTAAGTGGGCCCTGCATTTCTTTTGGAGGCCCGCTGTCATGGCCAAAGTGAAAAAACAACCTAAACCAAAGGCGCTCCCGCCCAAAGGTTTCCGCGATTACTTCGGCGCTGAGGTCACAGACCGCGCACATATGTTGGAGCAAATCGCTGGGGTGTATCATCGCTATGGCTTTGATGCGTTGGAAAGCTCTGCGGTGGAAACTGTTGAAGCCCTTGGGAAGTTTTTGCCAGACGTGGACCGCCCGAACGAAGGTGTGTTTGCTTGGCAAGAAGATGAGGACGCCAATTGGCTGGCGCTGCGCTATGATCTGACGGCACCGCTTGCACGGGTTTACGCCCAACACCGCAACGATTTGCCGACGCCTTACCGCCGCTATGCGATGGGACCTGTGTGGCGCAATGAAAAGCCGGGCCCGGGCCGCTACCGTCAGTTTTATCAATGTGATGCGGACACAGTTGGAACGGCGTCAATGGCCGCTGATGCAGAGATTTGCGCGCTTTTGTCAGATACGCTTGAGGCCGTGGGTATCCCGCGCGGCGACTACATCGTGCGCGTGAACAACCGCAAAGTTCTGAACGGTGTGATGGAAGTTGCTGGTCTTGCTGGTGACGACAAAACTTCTGAACGCGGCATTGTTTTGCGCGCCATCGATAAATTGGACCGGCTTGGCGTTGAAGGCGTGCGCGCTTTGCTTGGGGCAGGGCGCGAAGATGCGTCAGGTGATTTTACCAAAGGTGCGGGGCTTGATGACGCCGCAGCCGATGTGGTGATGGGCTTCATGGACGCCAAACGTACCACGGGCCGTGAGACAACTGCGCGGCTGCGCGAGTTGGTTGCGGGCTCTGAAGTTGGGCTACAAGGTGTGGACGAGCTTGAGACAATTGCGGATCTGCTCGAAGCGGGCGGATACGGTGCTGACCGCATTGAACTGGATCCGGCGGTTGTGCGTGGTCTGGGTTATTACACCGGCCCCGTTTTTGAAGCTGAGCTGACATTTGAAATTCTGGACGAAAAAGGCCGTCCCCGCCAATTCGGCTCTGTGGCAGGTGGTGGTCGGTACGACGATCTGGTCAAGCGTTTCACAGGCCAAGAAGTACCGGCTGTGGGTGTTTCAATTGGCGTTGACCGTCTGTTGGCGGCGCTGCGCGAAAAGGGTCGCATGACAGCAACGCACGCAGGTCCGGTTGTTGTGACTGTGATGGACCGCGACCGTCTTGCGGATTACCAATCTATGGTGACCGAACTGCGCAATGCTGGCATTCGCGCCGAGATGTTCATGGGCAACCCCAAGAACTTTGGCAACCAGCTGAAATACGCAGATAAGCGCGCCAGCCCATGTGCGGTGATCCAAGGCAGCGACGAGGCAGACAACGGCATCGTTCAAATCAAAGACCTGATCCTTGGGGCCAAGCTTGCCGAAAACGCGACGTTGGATGAATGGCGTGACCGTCCGCAACAATTCGAAGTGCCGCGCGATCAGTTGGTCGCCAAAGTGCGCGAGATTATCGAAAGCAATTCATAATGGTTGAAAAAGCAGCTTCACGCGCGCTGGCTCAGGGGCTTTTGGCCCAATTTGAACGGGCGGGCGCACAGCTTGTCGAAGCCGATATTTTGCAGCCTGCGGATTTGTTGTTGGACCTTTACGGCGAAGATATTCGCGCGCGTGCTTACACCACATCGGACCCGCTGCGCGGCGAGCAAATGCTGCGTCCCGATTTCACTGTGCCTGTTGTCCAGATGCACATGGACGGCGGGGCAGAGCCTGCACGCTATGCCTACATGGGCGAAGTTTTTCGCCGTCAAGACACGGATGCGGAACGTGCCTGTGAGTATATGCAAGTGGGCTACGAGGCTTTTGACCGCGACGCCGCTGCAGCCGATGCTGAGGTTTTCGGCCTATTCAGTCGCGTGCTCGCCCCTTACGGTTTGGCCGCAGTAACAGGCGACATTGGTCTGGTGACGGCAGCGGTGCAGTCCCTTAACACAAGCGCGCGGCGCAAAGCGGCGCTGATGCGTCACGTCTGGCGGCCGCGCCGTTTCAGACAGCTTCTTGAACGTTATAGCGGCGCACTTCCTGTTAGCGATGCGCGTGCGAAACTACTTAGCTCTGACCAGCCGTTCAAAAACGTAGGGCCGTTAATCGGCAAACGTTCGGCTGCACAGATCGAGGCACGCCTTGATGTGCTACGCCAAGATGCGGCCACGGCGCCCATTGGTGCCGGTGAGGTTGAGTTGCTTAACGCGTTGCTTAATTTGCGTGAGACATGCCCTAATGCGCTTTCCGCACTGCGTGATTTTGCCGTTGATTTCCCTCTTCTTGCACCGGCTGTTCAGCAATTTGATGCCCGCCTTGATGCTTTGTATACCGCAGGTGTCGGTGTCGATGACTTACCGTTCGAGGCAAGTTTCGGGCGCACATCAATGGAATACTATGATGGTTTTGTCTTCGGGTTTCGTTCAACGTCACGTCTGGATTTGCCACCCATCGCAACAGGTGGTCGCTATGATGCGCTGACGGAACGGTTGGGCAACGGACGAACTATTCCTGCAGTCGGCGGTGTCATCCGTCCGGGGCTTTTGTTGGAGGTCGCGCAATGATCAAGTTGGGTGTGCCGTCCAAAGGGCGCTTGATGGAAAACACGTTTGATTGGTTTGGAAAGCGGGGCGTGACACTGTCGCGTTCTGGCGCTGAGCGGGAGTACGCGGGCCAAGTTGAGGGCGTTGAGGGACTTGAGTTGGTTCTATTGTCGGCGGGCGAAATCCCCCGTGAACTGGCCGCCGGCCGCATCAATCTTGGGGTTACGGGCAGTGATCTGGTGCGTGAAAAGCTGGCGAATTGGGACACCCACGTCAGCGAGTTAGCTTTGCTTGGGTTTGGCCATGCCGATCTGATTATTGCGGTGCCAGACGTGTGGGTCGATGTTGAGACACTTGATGATCTGGATGCTGTCGCGGCGCAATTTCGGGCTGACCACGGCCATCGTTTGCGGATTGCGACCAAATACCACCGGCTTGTGCGCGAACACCTTCGCGATACCGGTGTTGCGGACTACCAACTGGTAGATAGCCAAGGCGCCACAGAAGGCACAGTTAAGAACGAGACGGCCGAGGCTGTTGCCGACATTACTTCAACGGGTGAAACACTTCGGGCGAACCACTTGCGGGTGTTGTCGGGTGAGCCGGTGCACCGGTCTCAGGCCACGCTCTTTAGATCCCTAAGTGCACCGATGACCAAAGCGGACCGCGCGAACCTTGCTCAGCTTGTGAATGTGCTGGGGCTGCAGGACGCGCGCTAGCCCGCGCATTTAGTTGCGAGTCAACGCACGCCAATGTCGGCCAATGCAGCGCTTAGGTCCGCTGGCAGCGCCTCTTCATTTGCGCGGGCATCCGACAGGTCAGCCGGACTATCTTCTGGTTTAAGGTATCGCCAGCCTTGGAATGGTCGCTTGAGGGCGGTTTCCGTCCGGTGCATTTCAGGATCGACAACAATGGCGCAGCGGCGAATGCCATCATCGGCGATATATTCATCAAGGCGCAAAATACGTTGCCGGCACTGGATAACACCTTTGATCACCCAAAAGATTGAGCCGCCATTGAGGATTTCTTCCTCACGTTTCGGCCACATACGGGTAATGTGCTGCGGTTTATTATCGCGGGTGCGCGCGCGGGGCAGGGCCTGCCAAGCCAGTAATTGTTCAACGTTTTCAGTTCCAACTGATAGTTTGATTAAATTAATTATCTTTTCCACAGGCCGACCCTCAAAATTATCAATCAATGGTAGTAGAAATCAGTGCACCATCAAGCTATTGTGTGGGTCTGCCATTGAACATCGAAATAGGAAACCCGCTATGAGCCGATTCACTGCCCCCATTGCTGAGCAAATTTGGGACATGAAATACCGTTTCAAGGAAGCTGATGGAACACCCATCGATACCACTGTCGAGGACACGTGGCGCCGGATTGCGCGCTCGCTCGCGTCGGTAGAAAAGGACCCCGCCCATTGGGAGGAGCGGTTCTACAGCGCGCTTGAGGATTTCAAATATCTGCCAGCGGGCCGCATTACTGCTGGTGCCGGAACGGAGCGGTCTGTTACGTTGTTCAACTGTTTTGTTATGGGCACGATCCCTGACAGTATGGGCGGCATTTTTGAGATGCTCAAAGAAGCAGCGCTGACGATGCAGCAAGGCGGTGGCATCGGGTACGACTTTTCCACCATTCGTCCCAAAGGTGCTGGTGTGAAGGGTGTGGCGGCAGATGCTTCAGGCCCCCTTTCGTTCATGGATGTGTGGGATGCGATGTGCCGCACAATTATGTCCGCAGGCTCGCGCCGTGGTGCGATGATGGCGACAATGCGTTGTGACCACCCCGATATCGAAGACTTTATTACGGCAAAATCCGATGCGGCGCGTTTGCGGATGTTCAATGTTTCCGTTTTGATCACTGACCCCTTCATGGAGGCAGTAAAGGCGGGCTCAACTTGGGATCTCAAATTCGATGGCGTGACGCATAAAACGGTTAACGCCCGCGAGCTGTGGGACCAAATCATGCAGTCCACGTATGATTACGCAGAGCCCGGTGTTATCTTTATCGACCGCATCAATGCGATGAATAACCTCAATTATTGTGAAAGCATCGCAGCCACCAACCCATGTGGTGAACAGCCACTGCCACCCTATGGCGCGTGTTTGCTTGGCTCGATCAACATGGCCAAATTGGTTGAGAACGCTTTTGAAGAGGGCGCGCATCTTGATGTTGCCAAAATGACAGAGCTGGTCGCGACCGCTGTGCGCATGATGGACAACGTCGTGGACGCATCACGCTTCCCGCTTGAGGCACAGGCGCAAGAGGCCCAAGCTAAGCGCCGCATCGGCCTTGGTGTGACAGGTCTTGCGGATGCGCTGTTGATGGTTGGTCTACGCTACGGCTCCGTTGAGGCGGCTGAGCAAACAGACGCATGGATGAAAGCCATCGCAAACGCGTCCTATATGGCATCTGTCGATCTGGCCAAAGAGAAGGGTGCGTTCCCGCTCTTTGATGCGGACAAATACTTGGCCAGCGGCGCAATGGCGACCATGGACAAAGAAGTCACAGATGCCATTCGCAAGCACGGTATTCGTAACGCGCTTCTGACATCCATCGCGCCAACAGGCACCATCAGCCTTTACGCGGGTAACGTGTCATCAGGCATCGAGCCGGTGTTTGCTTATGCTTACAAACGTAAGGTTTTGCAGAAAGACGGCAGCCGTACCGAAGAAGAAGTGGTGGATTACGCAGTACAGATGTGGCGCGAAAAGTTCGGCGATGCTGAGCTGCCCGACTATTTCGTTAACGCACAAACACTTGCGCCGCTTGATCACGTTCGGATGCAATCTGCGGCTCAAAAGTGGATCGACAGCTCGATTTCCAAGACCATCAACTGCCCAGAAGACATCAGTTTTGAGGCATTCAAGGAAGTCTACATGGAAGCGTGGGACACGGGCTGTAAGGGCTGCACAACCTACCGTCCAAATGATGTGACAGGTTCTGTGCTGTCTGTTTCGGAAAGCAGCGAAAGCGCGCCCGAGGCGGATACCGGTGCGGACGTTGTGTACCTGTCAGAGCCGCTTGACCGCCCACAAGAGCTTGAAGGCACAACTTATAAGTTGAAATGGCCCGACAGCGAGCACGCGATCTACATCACCGTCAATGACGTGATGGTTGGCCAGCAACGCCGTCCGTTTGAAGTGTTTATCAACTCCAAAAATATGGAGCATTTCGCATGGACAGTTGCACTTACACGCATGATCTCGGCGGTCTTCCGTCGTGGCGGAGATGTGTCGTTTGTTGTTGAAGAACTGAAAGCAGTCTTTGACCCGCGCGGTGGTGCATGGATTAAAGGCCGTTATGTTCCTTCAATTTTGGCGGCGATCGGTCAAGTGATCGAAAAGCATATGATCTCTATCGGCATGATCGAAAGTGAGGGCATGGGCCTCAAAAGCGATCCGCAGCAACAAGTCGTGAACCTGCACGAAAGCCGCGGAAAAGCCTGCCCAAGCTGTGGTCAATACAGCCTGCAAATGCGCGAAGGCTGCATGACCTGCTCCGACTGCGGTCACTCAAAGTGTGGCTAGCCAAGTCTAGAGGGGCATTTTTTGTGTATTGCGAAACACCCGCGGTGATGCTGCGGGTGTTTTTTATTTTGGCACCGGATTTGCTGTTGAAGGTGGACGTTTGATAATCACCCACATCCCGCAAGAACTGGGTCGCATTCTGCTGCACCATGCCGTTAGATAGCAATGTAAATACTCATTACAGGTGCTTTGATGGGCAAACCGACTTCTCCCGTTGTGGACCTAAACGCCGCACTTTTAGTGCTTTTGTTGGCGGCCGTTTGGGGTGGGTCTTTCTTTTTTGCCGAGGTTGCTTTGCGTGAGTTGCAGCCGCTTGTCATCACGTTGTTCAGGGTATCGCTGGCGGTTCCGGTCTTGATTGTGGTTGTGGTTTTGCGCGGTGTCCCCATCACGCGCAGCTTGCGGGTTTGGCGCGCTTATTTGGTGATGGGCGCGCTCAACAATGCGATCCCGTTTTCGCTCATATTCTGGGGGCAGACCCAAATCGAGAGCGGGCTTGCCTCAATCTTGAACGGGACGACAGCGATGTTTGGCGCGCTGGTTGCTGGGCTTTTGCTGCCCGATGAGCCGCTGCGCGCCAACAAATTGATCGGCGCGGCCTTGGGTCTTGTGGGGGTTGCTTTCATCATGGGGCCTGACGCGTTGCAGGATTTCAACCTCACCAATTTGGCCCAACTGGCCATTCTGGGCGCGACGCTGTCGTATGCCTTTGCGAGCGTGTGGGGCAAAACCGCGCTTGCCGGTCAGCCACCTTTGATGAATGCGCTTGGTATGGTGGTGTGCAGCAGCGTGTTAATGCTGCCCATTGTGTGGCTTACTCACGGTGTCCCGTCATTCGCATATCAGCCTTCAACATGGGGCGCGCTTTTGGGGCTGGCGGTGCTGTCAACGGCGCTTGCCTATTTGCTCTACTTTGCGATTTTGGCGCGCGCAGGGGCTGCCAACTTGATGCTGGTCACGTTGTTGATCCCGCCGTTTGCTATCACGCTTGGGGCGTTGTTCTTGTCTGAACGGATTGGAATTCAGGCGTTGGCGGGCTTTGCTGTAATCGCCATTGGTTTTGCGGTCACTGATGGGCGGCTCTTTGCCCGTTTGCGTCAACGCCGTTGACAAAATGGCGTGTAAATTGAACCGTCGCGCTAAGGTAGTTTTTGATTGGATCAGCTTATGAGGTTTTTGAGTTTTGCCGCTTTCACTTTTGCATGCACCACGGCTCTTCATGCCTCGGACACTCGCCAGCTTGGCGCCCACGAACATGGGGTGGGGCAGTTGAATATCGCCGTCGATGGTGGGCAGGTTGCAATGGAATTTCATGCGCCGGGTACCGATATTGTGGGCTTTGAGTATGTCGCAAGCAGTTATGTGGATCGTGCGGCCATTGCTGATGGGGTCGTAGCGCTTGCGCGTCCGCTAGATTTGTTTGTCCTGTCTGCGGAGGCTGGCTGCAATGTCGTGCGCGCGGCGGCAGAGCTTGAAGCAGATGGGGGGCACGGTCACGGTCATGATGCGCATGATCACGATACCCACAATCACGATGAACATGATCATGATAAGCACGCCCATGACGCGGACGGGGACAGTCACGCAGAGTTCCACGCAGAGTATCTGTTGGAGTGCACATCGCCTGACGCGCTCAGCGCGGTTGAGTTTGCTTATTTTGACCAGTTCGAAAATGCCCGCGAAGTCGATGTGCAGATCCTAAGCGATGCAGGCGCGATCCGCTTCAAAGTCACCCGCAGCGAGCCTGTTCTCGACCTGCGCGGCATGTTCTGAGAAAGCCGCAGCCCTTGACGCGCCCAGATCATGTTTTGTCCATGACGGATGTGTCGTACCGTTGGGGGCATGCGGGCTTTGGCCTTGCGGTGCCACAGCTACAGGTCGCTGCAGGCGAAACAGTGCTTTTGTTAGGGCGAAGCGGGTCAGGTAAATCTACGTTGCTGTCGCTGATCTGCGGCACCGCTATGCCAGATCAGGGGCGCATCGATGTCGGGGGGGCTGATCTTTGCACCTTGTCTGCGGCGCGGCGTGATCGACACAGAGCCGAACATATTGGCCTCATTTTCCAACAATTCAATTTGCTGCCCTACGCAAGTGTCACGGACAACATTTTGCTACCATTGCGCTTTGCGCCCAAGCGGCGTGGTCGCGTTTCGGGGCCGCTGCATGAGGCCGCACGGCTGTGTACAGCGCTTGGGATTGATGAGGGGTTATTGGCTGCGCGGGCGGGAAGTCTGAGTGTGGGCCAACAACAGCGCGTCGCCGCTGCCCGTGCGCTTATCGGGTTCCCGCCGCTAATCATCGCAGACGAGCCGACCTCTGCGCTTGATGCCGCTAGCCAAGAGACTTTTCTTAGCCTGTTGTTCGATCAGGCCCGCACGCATAATTCTGCCGTGATGATGGTTAGCCATGACGCGCGGCTTGCGCCGATGTTTGATCGGGTTCTGCAGATGGACGACATTGCCCAAACTTTGCCCCCGCCGCTGCAAAAAACGCGGCCTGCCACTAAACCGGAGCACAGAGCATGATTATCCGGCTGGCCTTGGGATCATTGCGCGCCCGTGCTGTTACGGTGGTTATGACTGTCGTGGCCATCGCGCTGTCGGTTATGTTGTTTCTGGGTGTTGAGAAAGTGCGCACCGGCGCCAAGGCCAGCTTTGCCGACACCATATCGGGGACGGATTTGATCGTGGGTGCACGTTCTGGATCGGTTCAGCTTTTGCTCTATTCGGTTTTTCGAATTGGCAACGCCACCAATAATATGACGTGGCAAAGCTACCAAGACATTCTGGCCCGCCCCGAAGTTGATTGGATTGTGCCAATCTATTTGGGCGACAGTCATCGACAGTTTCGTGTGATGGGCACCACGGACGCGTTTTTTCAGCGTTACAAATACCGCTCGGGCAGGGGGCTTGAGTTGGCAAAAGGTGCGTTGATGGGGGATCTGTTCGATACGGTTCTCGGCGCGGATGTGGCAGATGCGTTGGGCTATGACATAGGCGATCCGATTGTCGTTTCTCACGGGCTGGCATCGTTTAGCGACCATGATGATCTGCCGTTTCGGGTGTCGGGCATTTTGCAGAAAACAGGCACACCCGTCGACCGGACCGTCATCGTTGGGCTGCGCGCGATTGAGGCCATTCATGTTGATTGGCAAAGCGGCGCGCGCACGTCTTTGGCCACCACGCCTGAGGCAGTGATCCGCCAGATGGAACTGGAGCCCAAAGCAATTACCGCGGCACTTATCGGCACCAACAGTCGTCTTCAGGTCTTTGGCCTGCAGCGCGCCATTAATGAATATCCCCAAGAACCGCTTCTGGCGATTTTGCCGGGGGTAGCCTTGCAGGAGCTCTGGCAAATCGTGGGCATCGCGGAAACGGCGCTACTGGCAGTTTCAGCGATGGTCATTGTCACAGCGTTGATCGGGATGATGGCAACGCTTTTTTCGAGCCTGTCAGAAAGGCGACGCGAAATGGCAATTTTCCGGGCAATGGGCGCGCGGCCACGGGTCATCGTGGGGCTATTGGTGTTGGAAGCTTCGTTGATGTCAGCCGCGGGCGCCGCGCTTGGGGTGGTGATGCTGTACGGCGGGCTTGTGGTGGCGCAACCGGTGATTGACGCGGCGTTTGGTCTTTGGCTAGCAATTGAACCGCCCACATTTCGTGAGGGTATTGTGGTGCTGTGTGTCGTAATCGCTGGCGCAATTGTGAGCGCCGTTCCCGCGATCAGGGCCTATCGCGCGTCTGTTGCGGACGGTATGATGGTGAAGATTTAGGAGCACTATTCGATGGAAACCCCGTCTCGCCGTCAGATGTTGGGCATGGTCGCCGCCAGTGCGGTGGTGCCAAGCGCGGTGCGTGCGGCGGCGGCCCGTGAAATCATGTGGGAAGAACTTATCCCGCCCGGGGTGCCTTATTCGGAGATCATCGGGGAAGGCGACATTGATCCGGTAAACGACACGTGGCAGCCGGTTTTTGATGACAATGCAACCAAGCTAAACCCCGGCCTTGATGGCGCCTATATCCGTATGCCCGGCTATATTATACCGTTGGAATTTGGCACCGGTGGTGTCCGGGAATTTGTTCTTGTTCCCTATGTGGGCGCGTGCATCCACGTGCCGCCGCCGCCGCCTAACCAGTTGGTGTTTGTGACAGCGCAGGACCCTTGGCCCAACGATGATTTGTGGGAAGCCGTGTGGGTCACCGGCGAGATCAGCCACGCCATTCAACAGACCGAAGTGGCACAAACGGGCTACGCGCTATTGGCCGATGCGATGGAGGTTTACCAATGGTAAATGGCCTCACGAAGCGGCGCGCCGTGATCGCAGCACTTGCCAGTTTGCCACTCGGTGCGCGTGCGGCTTTAGCAGCAGAGTATATCGATTTGGAATGGAGCGATCTGTTGCCCAAAGGCCAAACGGCCATTCCGCCAGTGATGCAAAACCTGATCGATCATGACGAGATGGCCACAAGCGCCATGCAACCAAAATCCACCGGTGTGCGCACGGATTGGAACGGCCAGATCGTGCGCATTCCGGGCTTCATCGTGCCGATTGAATATTCGGGCAGTGGGGTGTCTGCATTTATTCTGGTGCCTTTCGTGGGCGCTTGCATCCATGTGCCGCCGCCCCCTGCCAATCAACTGGTTTTTGTCACCACGCCTGAACCTTACGAAAGCTCGGGGCTCTATGAGGCAGTCAACGTGATTGGTATGTTTGGAACGGCTTCTATGTCGAGCCAACTGGCCGATATTGCCTATGCGCTGTCAGCAGAAAAGATTGTGCCTTTCACCGTCTAGGACAGCTTTGATTGTCACACGTCTTTGGCCTCTGATTTATCTTCCGTGCCTGCGCGGCTTGTGGTAATCTTGGCGAATAATAAAAAACGAGTTGAGGCAGAGTAACGAGTTATGGGAAGGAGCTTTCGAGGCGCGTTCGTAATCTCTTGGGCTCAGACAGAAGTAGATGGTTCGCCGGACGCCCCTGCGGCCGAATTGCATGTGGGGTCCGCATGGGCGTGGTCTGGCGAGGCCGTGCGCGTGGACGGCCCCCGTGATGTCCTACTTTTGAACGAGGCCGAAGGGCAGGCGGATTTACACGCGCGTGCGTCCAAAATGGCGCGCAAACTAGTCGGTGCTGCGTTGGGGCCTTCTACGATCAGTAGCAATGCGCGGCCCCCTTTGGCTGGGGTCGATGATAGGGCGAGGGATGCACATTTTATCCTGACCAATTGCACACACAGATACACGGCCATTGAAATCCCCACGGGTCACAGAGACGACGGCACGCCGCGCGCGCCATTGTTGCTGTTTGTGAATGAACTAGCCCTGCCGCGCGCAGAACTTTGGGTTGTGGCCCGTCATACCCCGTCGCGCAGTTTCAACCGTGTGAGTGACACAGCCGATGCGGTCATTTGCTTTACCAACGGCACATTGATCGACACGCCAACTGGTCCCGTACCGGTTGAACATCTGGGCGAGGGGGATTTGGTGCAGACCAAAGACAACGCCCCCCCAACCCATTGTGTGGCGTGGGGGGCGGCGCATTTCAGGGGCACGAATGTTTGCTATGCCCCATCTGCGGCCCGTCAGGATACGCGCGCATGCCATGTTCAATGATGTTTCAGAGCGCGATTTGCTTGCCTCGCCAGATCATCAACTGGTTTTGCGCGGTGCCGCCGCGCGCCGTCTTTTCAACACGTCCGAGGTGCTGGTGCCTGCCAAAGAACTGCTCAACGGGCGAAAGATTTTCATAGATCATACTGTGCGCGAGGTTTTTTATAGTCACCTGATGTTTGAGCAGCATCAGATCATTTGGGCAAACGGGCTTGAGGTGGAAAGCTTCCATCCTGCTCAAACAGACCTCAACCAGATCGCGCAAGACCAGCGTGACGTGCTTTTTGACCGCTTTGCTGAACTGCGTGATACCCCCGAAAATTATGGCCTACTTGCGCGCCGTTGCTTAAGCCGCTCTGACGTTGCGCTGTTAAGCCATGACATCGCCAAACGCGCTTAACACACAGGCCCGTGCGAAGGTGTTGACAGCTCCGTTCACTGCCGTATAAACGCCTCTTCATTGGTGTTGGTGGCCCTCGCAAGGGGATGCCTGTCGGGAAGCCCAAATGGGTGACCAAAGGACAACGCCCTTCACGCGCGCAAGCGCTACAACTGAAGGAGAACAGCCGTGACCAAACGCACGTCTGCCAAGTACAAAATCGATCGCCGCATGGGCGAAAACATCTGGGGCCGCGCTAAATCCCCCGTTAACCGTCGTGAATATGGCCCCGGCCAGCACGGTCAACGCCGTAAGGGTAAACTGTCTGACTTCGGTCTTCAGTTGCGCGCCAAACAAAAACTGAAAGGTTACTACGGCGACCTGACAGAAAAGCAATTCAAACGCATCTACGTTGAAGCTGCACGTGTAAAAGGCGACACAGGCGAAAACCTGATCGGCCTTCTTGAGCGCCGCTTGGATGCTGTTGTGTATCGCGCGAAATTCGTAGCGACTGTCTTTGCTGCACGCCAGTTCGTGAACCACGGCCACGTTCGTGTGAACGGCAAAAAAGTGAATATCCCTTCCTACCGCGTTAAAGAAGGTGACGTGATCGAAGTGCGTGATCGTTCCAAGCAAATGGTTGCCTTGCTCGAAGCTGTTGCTTTGACCGAGCGCGATGTTCCTGACTACATGGACGTTGATCATACAAAAATGACTGCAACATTCGTGCGCACACCTGGCCTGTCTGACGTGCCATATCCAGTGCAAATGGAACCAAACCTCGTTATCGAATACTACGCACAGAACTAATTCTGACGCATATTCATTCGAAAGGCCGCGGGGGACATCCTCAGCGGCCTTTTTGTTTTTGCACAGTCGACTTAGCCCCGCTATCACTGCCTCGAAGGAGACACGGCCATGACAGATTTGACGCCACAACAAGGGATTATGGACATCGCTTTGTATCAAGGCGGCGCTTCATATGTTGAAGGACTTAGCAATGTGGTAAAGCTGTCATCGAACGAAAATCCCTTTGGCCCGCCCGACAGCGCCCGCGAGGCATTGGTCAGCGAGGCAGGCAATCTGCACCGCTATCCGTCCACGGATCACGCCAGCCTGCGCAACGCCATCGCCGAAGTGCATCAGCTTGAGGCAGAGCAGATCATTTGTGGTGTGGGCAGTGACGAGATTATCAGCTTTTTGTGCAACGCCTACGCCGGTCCCGGCGACGAAGTGCTGTACACTGAGCACGGCTTTTCCATGTACCGCATCAGCGCACTTGCCGTCGGTGCGACCCCCGTGGAAGTGCGCGAGCGTGAGCGTGTCACAGATGTGGATGCGCTATTGGCGGGGATCACTCCGCGCACGCGGCTTGTATTTATCGCAAATCCAAACAACCCGACCGGCACAATGATTTCCGAGGCCGAAGTCCGCCGGCTTGCAGATGGCATCCCGTCGAATTGCTTGCTGGTGCTTGACGGCGCCTATGCCGAATACGTTGAGGGCTATGACGGCGGTGCGGCGCTTGCGGCGACGCGGACAAATGTCTTTATGACCCGTACTTTTTCAAAACTCTACGGCCTGGGTGGTTTGCGCGTTGGGTGGGGGTACGGCCCGAAAGAAATTATTGATGTGCTGAACCGTGTGCGGGGCCCTTTCAATTTGTCCAACCCTGCGCTTGCCGCCGCCGAGGCTGCCGTGCGCGATGTGGAATATGTTGAGAAATGCCGCACCGAAAATACTAAATGGCGTGCGTGGTTGGCCGAAGGTTTGGCCGAGTTGGGCGTGCCCTCTGATACATCGACTGCGAACTTCGTGTTGGCGCGCTTTGCTTCCGAGGCCGAGGCGAACGCGTGTGATGACTATCTGAAATCACAAGGTTTGTTGGTGCGTCGCGTAGCAGGTTACAAGCTGCCCAACTGTTTGCGCATTACCGTTGGTGATGAGGCTTCGTGCCGCCGCGTTGTCCATGCGGTGCGCGCGTTCAAGGACGCCTCCCAATGAGCGGCCCCGTCTACAACCGCGTGGCGCTGATCGGGTTGGGCCTGATCGCATCGTCAATGTTTTGGGCGATGAAACGCAGCGGACTTGCCGCTGAGGTAACGGGCTATGCGCGCTCTGTCGAGACCCGTGATACCGCCCGCGAGATTGGCCTGTGTGACCGCGTATGCGACAGCGCTGCAGAGGCCGTTAAGGGCGCGGATCTGGTTGTTTTATGCGTGCCGGTCGGCGCGATGGAGCAGGTGACCAAAGACATCTCCCCCCATTTGATGGCTGGCGCAACAGTCAGTGACGTGGGTTCAGTCAAGCGCGCGGTGATTGATGCAGTTGGTCCGCATTTGCCAAGCAATGTCCATTTTGTGCCCGCCCACCCGTTGGCAGGAACAGAGCGGTCTGGCCCTACGTCAGGGTTTGCCGAAATTTTCGACAACCGCTGGTGTTTGATTGTACCCGCGGATGAAAATACCGATGCAGATGCGGTGGCAAAGCTGTCTGAGCTTTGGGAAAAGATGGGTAGTAAAGTCGACACGATGGATGCAGATCACCATGATTTGGTTCTCTGCGTTACATCCCATGCGCCGCACCTGATTGCTTATACGATGGTCGGCGTGGCCGATGATTTGCAACGGGTGTCCGAACAGGAAGTGATCAATTACTCAGCGACGGGTTTTCGGGATTTCACGCGGATTGCGGCTTCTGATCCGACCATGTGGCGGGACGTTTTTTTGAACAACAAAGAAGCCACGCTTGAGATTTTGGGCCGCTTTACCGAAGAGCTTTTTGCCCTTCAGCGTGCAATTCGCACAGGCGACGGAGATCATTTACACGATTATTTCACGCGTACGCGTGCGATCCGCCGTGGTATTTTGGAAGCAGGTCAAGACGTGGATGTCCCGAACTTTGGACGCAACGCGACCAAGGATTAAGCCGCACTGCGTGTGTTTTGCACCCGTTTCATGGGCCGTCTAGCGCAACCTGATGCGCGGGGCGGGCCCGATGGGAAAGGGGCCGATGGCCATGTTTCCGTTGCGGAACGTCACAGGCACGTCGAGGGTCGCGGTATTACCTGACAGACCCGCCAGCATCTCAAGGCCCCGCTCGATAAACGGCAACACGCCTTGTGGCACCATGTCAGAGTTCTCGGCCACTTTCAGCATTTCGCGCCAATTGGTCGCCTTCAGCTGTATCTCACCGGTCGGGACGCCGTTGCCATCAAGGGTCACATCACCCGCCGCCCGCAGATCAAGCCCGCCCCAACTTGCCGCTAACAGGTTCAGATCAATTGAGGTCGGTTGGGGACGCGCTTGTTCAATGGCAAAGCGGTTCCATTTGGCGTCAAAACTAGCGGTCACATCGATGGTTAGCCCTTCGATGATTTGCGGTAAAACATCCGCAGGGTCCAATTGTGCCCGCAGGGCATCGGGCAGGGTGACGTCCTTGAGTTGCGCATAAAAATCACGGGTAAGCTCCGCGTTCGCCGCGCGCCGCACAGATACGGTGCCGTTGGTGATCTGCGTTACGGCACCGCCGTTGCCCGTTGTTTCAAGTCCTTCAAACGTGAAAGTCGCACTGTCGAGCGTAAGGGCCGTATCATGCAAAAAGACCGCACTTGCGCGCATGTCCTCGGCGGTGATGTTTGCGCGCGCCAGCGGCGTTGCGATGGTCTGCTCATTAGGCCAAACGGCGATGATGTGGTTGGGCTTGTAGGATAGGGCGAACACCTGAAAGAACGGCGCGCTCCAAGCCCAGCCGGTGCGCGGATCAGCTAGTTCAAGTGTATTGATCGTTGTGTCAAAGCGAGACGGAAACCCGCGGGTTTCGATGGTGTCATAGTTGGCCACCCAACCTTGGGCGCTGCGATCGGCGAACCACGCTTTGGCGCTGCGTTCTGCTGCGGTCGATCCAACAAACCAATAGCCTGCCCACAATACGGCCGCTGCAAGGCATGCCCCAATAATCCAACGCATCTTATGTTCCCTTCGTTGCATCTTGTGCTGTGCCAGTGTTTACAGAGCCAATACGAAAAGGGCTAGGCATGATGAACGACGACGCGCTTTGGGTTTTTGCATACGGGTCACTGGTGTGGAATCCGGGCTTTAACGTGGCTGAACAACACATCGGACAGGTGTCAGGATTTGCGCGGTCGTTTTGTATGTCGTCAATTCATCACCGTGGCACCGTTGCGCAACCAGGTCTTGTCTTGGCACTTGATGCAAAAGATGGGGCAAGCTGCGAAGGCGTTGCGCTGCGCTCGGCGGACCCAAGTGATGTGGTTTTGGACATGCTGCGCGAACGCGAGTTGGTCAGTTCGGCCTATTATGAAGACTGGATTGAGGTCAGTTTGCGGGACGGGCGCACGGTAAAGGCGGTTAGCTACATCATCGATCCGACCCACGTACAATATTGCGCTGATCTAACCCTCGAGACCCAAGCGCAGATTATCGCCCGCAGCACCGGCGGTCGTGGCCCGAATTGTGAATATTTACACAACACCAATGGTCATCTCGAAAGCCTTGGTTTGCGGGATGAGGATCTGAGATGGCTTTCTGCACGTGTCCGCGAGATTAAGGGTTAACACTTTGCTTTACCCTTTTGGCAGGTCTATGATCAGGCTCAGGAGCCGCAAATGGTCAGGGACAGGCACATGGATATCTCAACCCGCCAAGTAACGCCGTATTTCAGCCAGCCGTTCCGGCAGGTCATTATGATGCTGATTGCACTGGGTTTGGTGGGCGTTGGTCTTTACTTGGCACTGCCGCGCATTTTGCCGGTGTTCTTATCTAACCTTTACCTGAACGGCTTCATCCTATTGGTTTTCGTCGTGGGGGTGTTTGCCTGTTTTTACCAAGTCTACCAACTGGCCGCCTCCGTGCGGTTTATCGAAGGGTTTGCCCAAAACCGCCCCGGCGCGAACATCGCCAAGCCGCCTTTGCTGATGGCTCCTCTGGCGGCTCTGTTGGGGTCGCGCAAAGCGGAAACGAGCATTTCAACCACGTCTGCGCGATCTATTTTGGATTCTGTCGAAAGTCGCATTGGCGAGGAGCGGGAGATGACCCGCTACATTACCAACACATTGATCTTCCTCGGCCTTTTGGGGACGTTTTACGGTCTTGCAACTACTGTGCCTGCTTTGGTTGAGACAATTCGCGGCCTGCAACCCACCGCGGGCGAGGCAGGCGTTGATATGTTCAATCGCTTGATGTCAGGTCTGGATAGCCAGTTGTCCGGCATGGGCGTGGCGTTTGCATCTTCGCTTTTGGGGCTTGGTGGATCCCTGATTGTGGGCCTGCTGGAACTGTTTGCCAGTCACGGTCAGAACCGCTTTTACCGCGAGCTTGAGGAATGGCTGTCATCCATCACACGTTTGTCGTTTTCCGCCGCAGACGGCGACAGCAGCGCCGAGCAAAACTTTATGGCCGGCGTGCTTGAACACATGTCTGGTCAGATGGACGGTCTGCGCGAGTTGATGGCAGGCTCTGAGGCCAGCCGCAAAACGCTTGAGGGACAGATCGGCGATCTGGCCACAACAATGACGAACCTCGCAACCCGCATGGAAACCGGCGACGATACCCGCGATGCCCTTTTGCGCGTGGCGGATGGCCAAGATCGCCTTCTGGCGCAACTTGCCCAAGGGGGCGGCGGGGGCGAAGGCCTTGATGCTGAGGCACGGATGCGCTTGCGCTCCATTGATGTGCAACTGTTGCGGTTGGTTGAAGAAATTACTGCTGGTCGTCTTGAAACAACGGCTGAAATTCGTGGTGATCTCGCGCGTTTGACCAACACCATCGAGCGTGCAATCGCTGCTGAGGACGGCGCTTAAGCATGGCGCTGGCGCAACGCAGAAACGGTATCCAAGCCTCGATCTGGCCGGGGTTCGTGGATGCGATGACGGCGCTTTTGCTTGTGTTGATGTTCGTGCTGACCATTTTCATGGTGGTCCAGGCGGTCCTGCGTGAGACGATTACAGGCCAAGAAAACGAGCTAAGTGAATTGGGTGCAGAAGTTGGCGCGTTGTCGGCGGCTTTGGGCCTGGCGACCAGTCAGCGCGATGATCTGCGTGTTGAGTTGGGTAGTTTGCGCGCGACACTTTCCCAAGCTGAGGATGATATCGACGCCCGCGATGCGCGCATCCGCGACTTTGAGGCCCAAGTTGCTGCCCTTTTGGTGCAGCAGTCCCAGATACAGGCGCAAATTACCGCACTTCAGGGTGAAAATGCGCAAATTCTGTCAGATAAAGAAGCGCTTGATCTGGCATTGGCTGCGGCGCGTGATGAAATCAGTGCAGGCGAGCAGGCCGCACGTTTGGCTGCTGCGCGCCGTGATGCCCTCGAAGCGTTAATCGCGGATTTGCGCGCCGAAAACACCGAGACGACAGCCCTGCTCAGCCAGACTGAACAGGCCCTGACGGATGCACAGCAAGAACTAAGCGATGCCGAAATTGCCCGGATCGCAGATGCGCAGGCGGCAGCGGCGCTGCGTGCACGGCTTGAAGCGGCACAAGACGAGTTAACCGCAACCACATTGGCCCTTGAGGCTAAGCGCCAAGAGGCCGAAGACACCCTGACATTGCTAGCCGCGACCCAAGAGACCCGTGATGATCTGAACGCGCGCTTGGCCCAAGCCTTGCTTAATCTGGAACAAACGGACGCAGAATTTGGTGCGCTTCAAAACCGTGTGGATGCGGATACGGCTTCTGTGCAAGCAGAGTTAAGCGCGCTTTTGGCGGCCAAGCTTACGGCTGAAAACGAAGCAGCCCTTCGCTTGACGGAGGCGCAACAACGCGCCGCTCTTTTAGCCGAAGCCAATAAGGAGCTTTCGCTTGTTGAGGCGCAGTCTGCTGAAGATCAACGCAAAATCACACTACTCAACCAGCAAATTGGTGAGCTGCGCAGTCAGCTTTCCTCGTTGCAAGGTATTCTGGATGCGGCCGCCGAAGCCGATGCGCAGGCCGATATTCAAATTCAAACGTTGGGCCAAAACCTGAACGCAGCACTCGCCCGCGCCGCCACCGAGGAGCGCAAGCGCCGCCGTCTTGAAGAGGCTGAACGCAAACGTCTTGAGGCTGAGGCCGTTGATCTTGCCAAATACCGGTCGGACTTTTTTGCGCAGCTTCGCGACCTTCTTGATGGTCAGGACGGCGTGCGCATCGAAGGGGATCGTTTTGTGTTTTCGTCCGAGGTTCTGTTCGCCCAAGGCCAAGCGGATTTGTCAGCGGACGGCGAGGCAGAAATCGCCAAAGTTGCACGCATCCTTCGCGACATTGCGGGCGACATCCCTGATGGGATTGATTGGGTGATCCGTGTCGACGGGCACACAGATGACATCCCGCTTTCTGGGCTGGGCGAATTCCGTAACAACTGGGAACTTAGCCAAGCACGCGCCTTGTCCGTGGTGCTTTATATGGTGAACTTTCTAGGCCTGCCACCGGACCGTTTGGCGGCCAATGGCTTTGGGCAATACCAACCTGTGAACCCTGCCGACACAGATGTAGCGCGCGCGCAGAACCGCCGGATTGAGTTGAAGCTTACTGAAAAATAACCGTCTATTCGACGCGCATTTGCGTAAGGGTCTCCTGAATGACGCGGCCCGCGCGGGTAAGAGTGACGGTCCCTTCATAGGTGCCACGTGGCCAGCCAACACCGCGCAGCGGTTTGCCAGCCGCGCGCATCGCTTGGGCTTGGGCGCGTTTGAACAGCGTGGTGTGGTCCAAGATTTCACCTGCGGGGCCAGTGATATTCAGGGCCATCACATCGCCGCGCTTAACCCCAAAAGCCAACCCCCAAAGCACGATGGCCTCTTGGGTGATGCTGAGTCTGTTTGTGTGGCATTCCCCGCTTTGACGGCGTCATAGTCTGGTAACCCGCCCAAAAAGCCCGCGTCGATCAAGCCGGCTGGTTCATAGGTGGGGGCATCGCGCCACAGGGTTCTGGCGGGTGTCTGTGTGCATGTCGTGTCGAGTGTGTCTGCAGTTTGTGCATCAAATGGATCAATAACCTGCCCATCTTTGCGAACCGAGAAATGCAGGTGTGGGAATTGCGTGTTGCCGCTTAGCCCCACTTGCCCAAGGACGGTACCTACATCAACGGCGTCGCCTTCGCGCACGGCAAGTGAGCCACGTTTGAGGTGACAATACTGCGTGTTCCACCCGTTTTGATGCTCAATAACCACGCCGTTACCGCATTCACGGTCCGCAAACGCGGCGCTGTTTTCTGCCGTGGCAATCTGATCTGGCATCCCGTCACGCACACCTTGGACACGGCCGGCTGCAGCGGCCAAAACATCTACGCCGCCTTCCATGTCGCGCAATGTGGGCAGTGCGAAATCCGTACCTTTGTGTGTGTCATAACTCAGGCTACCACAGGTGAAATCCATGCCTTCGTCGCTTGGGTCGCGGTCAACGAATTGTTGGATATAACAGTCCTCACCCAAGGTGCAGGCGATCGGTAAATCGATCGTGAACTCAACTGCGGCGTCGCTTGCTAACGCAAGTGATGCAGCGCAAACGAAAGGGGCCACGTTTGCAGCGCCTTTCAGGTAACGTATCATAAATGGCGTCATGTGGCACTCAATCTGGTCGCGTGCGCAAATGTGGCGCGCCTAGTCTGCGGTCAGAAGAGGCGGCTTTTTACTGCCAATCTGCGCTTTTGCTGGCTCTTCGATGCGAATGTCCAACTCGCCTTTCTTGACACCAACTTTCACGACGCCGCCTTTCAGCAGCTTGCCAAACAGCAACTCCTCGGCGAGGGGCTTTTTGATGTGCTCTTGGATCACACGGCCAAGCGGACGCGCGCCCATCTTCTCATCATAGCCCTTGTCGCCCAACCACTCAGCCGCCGCGGGGGTCAGCTCAATCGTCACGTTGCGGTCCATCAGCTGTGCCTCAAGTTGCAGCACAAACTTCTCAACCACTTGGCTAATCACTTCTTTGCCAAGCGGCGCGAAGGCCACCACTGCATCAAGACGGTTGCGGAATTCAGGCGTGAACATTCGTTCGATTGCTGCGGTGTCCTCGCCCTCGCGGCGATCACGACCAAAGCCCATCGGCGCGCGCGCCTGATCTGACGCGCCCGCGTTGGATGTCATGATCAAGATCACGTTGCGGAAGTCTGTCGCGCGGCCGTTGTGGTCAGTCAATTTGCCGTGGTCCATGACCTGTAGCAAAATGTTGAACACATCGGGGTGCGCTTTTTCGATCTCATCAAGCAGCAACACACAGTGCGGGTTTTGATCCACGCCATCTGTCAGCATGCCGCCCTGATCGAAGCCCACGTATCCGGGAGGCGCCCCAATAAGGCGGGAAATCGCGTGTTTCTCCATGTACTCAGACATGTCAAAGCGCAGCATCTCAACGCCTAGGGTATCTGCCAACTGGCGTGCAACTTCGGTTTTACCAACGCCTGTTGGACCCGCAAAGAGGTAATTACCAATGGGTTTTTCAGGCTCGCGCAGACCTGCACGGGCCAGTTTGATTGCCGACGAAAGCGCCTCAATGGCGGGATTTTGGCCGAACACAACGCGTTTCAGCGATGTCTCAAGATCTTTGAGCACTTCTGCGTCGTCCTTGCTGACGTTCTTTGGCGGGATGCGCGCGATCTTGGCCACAACGGCTTCAATCTCTTTGGCGCCAATGGTCTTGCGCTTTTTGCTTTCCGCCAACAGGTGCTGTGCCGCACCCGCTTCATCAATCACGTCAATCGCTTTATCGGGCAGTTTGCGGTCATTAATATAGCGCGCAGACAGCTCAACCGCTGATTTGATCGCCTCGGATGTGTATTTGATGGCGTGGTGATCCTCGAAATATGGCTTGATGCCCTTCAGGATTTTGATCGCATCTTCCACGCTCGGCTCGTTCACATCGATCTTCTGGAACCGGCGCGACAAAGCGCGGTCCTTTTCAAAGTGCTGACGGAATTCTTTGTAGGTCGTTGATCCCATGCAGCGCAATTTGCCGCCCGCAAGCGCAGGTTTCAGCAAGTTTGACGCATCCATTGCACCGCCTGATGTCGCGCCCGCACCGATAATTGTGTGGATCTCATCGATAAACAGTACTGCGTCATCGTGATCTTCCAGCTCGCTCATCACGGCTTTCAGACGCTCTTCAAAGTCGCCGCGGTAGCGTGTGCCCGCAAGCAGCGCGCCCATATCAAGCGAATAGATAATCGTGTTCGACAACACATCCGGTGTCTCACCGCTGACAATCTTATAGGCCAAGCCTTCTGCAATGGCCGTTTTACCAACGCCCGGATCGCCCACCAACAGCGGGTTGTTCTTGCGGCGACGGCACAACACCTGAATGCAGCGCTCAACTTCGTGGGCGCGTCCGATCAGCGGATCAACATCGCCTTTGCGCGACTTCACGTTCAAATCCACGCAGTATTTATCAAGCGCACTTTCTTTGGTGTCGCCATCTGTAACGCCTTGGGCTTCTTCTTCCAAATCGGTCGAGCCTTTGGGGCCGCGGTCCTCACCGTAGGCAGGGTCTTTTGCAACACCGTGTGCGATGAAGTTCACCGCGTCGTAGCGTGTCATGTCTTGGGCTTGTAGGAAGTAGGCTGCGTTACTTTCGCGTTCTGCAAAAATCGCCACCAAAACATTGGCGCCTGTCACTTCGGTCCGGCCCGATGATTGTACATGGATCGCCGCGCGCTGGATCACCCGCTGAAACGCGGCTGTCGGCACGGCCTCGGACCCTTCAACGTCTGTGACAAGGGTCGACAGGTCGTCGTCAATAAAGTCGGTTAGCGTTTTACTCAGCGCTTCGAGGTCCACACTGCACGCCTTCATGACCTTCGCGGCGTCCGGCTCGTCCACAAGTGCCAACAACAAGTGCTCAAGGGTGGCCAACTCGTGGTTGTTCGCGTTGGCCGTAGCCAGCGCCTGATGGATTGCTTGCTCAAGAGAGGTCGAAAATGATGGCACGTTCGTGTCCTTTCGGTCTTCTAGGGTCAGACTGGATACGTCGGGAATACGCGCACCCACATCTTGCCGTGGCCTAATACTGTTAAAGTTCGCTTGATTTTACGAACCTTCAAGGAGTTTCTTTCACTTTTCGCTCAGATTTCACGAAATTTGCTGAAATCGGCACGATTTGGTGGCAATTCGTCAGTCGGGCACGGCTCAAAGCAGTGCTCCGCGAAAAACCAAGTGGGTTAACGGGGTGAGGTGGTTAAAAGTTGTCTTTGCGTTGGCGCACTTCTGCAAAGACGTTCGCTGCTGCTGCTCCACTCATATTTATGGCGCTAGCCAAGACTTGCAAGTCCGCGCGCAGATATGGGTTGGTCTCTTTTTCCTCACTTAAACGTGATGGTACGGTGGGCAGTCCCTTTGCACGTTTCGCGCCGACCCGTTCGGCAAGGGCGTGCAGCGCTTCGTTTTTGGGCTCAATGGTTAGGGCAAAAGCCAGATTGGCTTGCGTATATTCATGGCCCGAACAAACCCACGTGTGATCTGGAAGCGTGCGCAGGCGTTGCATACTGTCCCACATCTGCGCGGCCGTTCCTTCAAACAGACGTCCACAGCCCAACGTCATTAAACTGTCGGCAGTAAAAATGCATTCAGCGTCCGGTGCGTGAATGGCGATGTGTCCCACCGTGTGACCGGGGACATCAATGATGTGACACGGCGTGTCAGACAGCATGATCTCTGCGCCCGCGTTAACGGCAATATCAAGGGGTGGCAGGCGGTGCGCATCAGCGGCGTTGCCCACTACTTTACTGCCAAAGGCGGCTACCAGTTCGGCCAGCCCGTCCACATGATCGTTGTGGTGGTGTGTGATCACAATATGCTCAAGTCCCCACCCACGGTCGTTCAAGACGGTCATAATGGGCGCGGCTTCGGGCGCATCAATAAGCGTGGTGCTGCCGGTGACGGCGTTATGGATCAAAAATGCATAGTTATCATTGACGCGAAACACGCTTGGGTCGACCCGCGTGTGGATCATCACAACTTCCAACGCGCCGCGTGTGGTGACATGAAAAGCAATTTCGTTGGATGGCTGGTTTTTGATCATAATATCTGTAACTCTCGCAGGTAGTTTATTCGTGAGGGCAGGGCCGCTGGCCTGCCTAACATATCTTTCAGAGGCCGCGCTGCAATGCATTTAGACGTGCTTGATCTGAAAACCTTTTATTACCGCAGCCAGTTGGGGCGCGCGGCGCAGGCCGCTGTGCGTGGCAAGCTGCTTCAAATGTGGCCCGAGGCCGAACGTCAAACTGTTGTGGGCTTCGGTTTTGCGGTGCCTTTGTTGCGTCCTTATCTGGGGAATGCGCGCCGCGTGATTGGCCTGATGCCCGGTCCGCAGGGGGTGATGGCGTGGCCGGCCGGCATGCCTAATGTGTCTGTGCTGTGTGACGAAACGGCTTGGCCATTGGATACGGGTGTTGCTGATAAGCTGGTGATGATGCACGGGCTGGAAACATCCGAACGCCCGTCAGAATTGCTCTCAGAAGCGCACCGCGTGTTGGGGCCGGGGGGGCGGATGATCTTGGTGGTGCCCAATCGTGCGGGGCTTTGGTCGCGCCGCGACCGCACACCGTTCGGCTATGGGCGGCCCTACACGCTTGGTCAGCTTGAGGCGCAGGTCAAACAGCACGGCTTTGTGCCAGAGCGTCACCTGACTACTCTTTACCAACCGCCGTCGGCAAAACGGGTCTGGCGCAAGACAGCGCCCGTGTTTGAGCGCATCGGAAGTCAGATGCCCGTGGGCATGGCAGGCGGGGCGATCATGTTGGAGGTCTCAAAGCAGGTTTATGCACCGCGCGGCACGGCCACAAAAGACAAAGTGAAATCGCGTCTCAAGGCGTTAGATGGAATCGCTCGACCCGTCCCGAAGCCCGTATAAACGACTTTGCGGCGTCGGATGCCGACAAATTCCGGCCCGAACTACCCAAAAACACCGATAAATCCGTTAAAATGTTAACGCGAACATTCGCCGCAGGGGTGCTGTCTTTGGCTAAGTCATTGAAATATATAGATATGCTTGTTTTTCATTGATCGCCGAGAGGTGTTGCGAGGTGTGAGAGGCTCTGCTATCCCCCCCTTGATTTCTGGGTGTGCCACACGGTGCGCCATCAATCGCTGCCTGGGATGTGGAGCTTCCACTGAATAGGCGGCCTAAGACATCGGAAGGGTGGACGTGTCAGAACCAGCTTCGATCTCAATGGGTATTGCAGACCGCTATGCCACGGCAGTTTTTGAAATTGCCAAAGAGGGTAAGAAAGTTAAAGCACTCGAAACCGACCTTGCATCGCTGACAGATGCGCTGGCGGTAGACGACTTTAGCAACCTTATCTCCTCGCCCATGATCAGCCGCGAAGAGCAGGCAGGCGCCATTGTTGCCCTTGCCAAGAAAATGAAATTGTCTCCAACAGTGTCCAACACGTTGAACTTGATGGCCACTAAGCGCCGTTTGTTCGTGTTGCCACAATTGGTGACCCGCCTGCGCAAAATCATCGCGCAAGACAAAGGCGAAGTGACCGCCGAGGTTGTTACAGCGAAAGCTATGACAAAGACCCAAGCGGACAAACTTGCGAAAACGCTGAAAGCCAGCGTTGGTAAGACTGTCACACTCAATTCGACCGTTGATGAAAGCCTCATTGGCGGTCTTGTCGTTAAAGTGGGCTCGAAGATGATCGACACGTCGGTCAAATCCAAGCTCGATGCACTCCAAAACTCCATGAAAGAGGTCGGATAAATGGGTATCCAAGCTGCAGAAATCTCTGCGATCCTGAAGGACCAGATCAAGAACTTTGGTCAAGAAGCAGAAGTGGCCGAAGTTGGCCGTGTTCTTTCCGTAGGTGACGGTATTGCCCGTGTCTATGGTCTGGACAACGTTCAATCCGGTGAGATGGTTGAATTCCCAGGTAACATCATGGGGATGGCTCTGAACCTTGAAGCAGACAACGTTGGTGTTGTTATCTTCGGTTCTGACCGTGACATTAAAGAAGGCGACACTGTTAAGCGCACAAAGTCCATCGTGGACGTGCCTGCTGGTGACGCACTGCTTGGCCGCGTTGTTGACGCGCTTGGCAACCCACTTGATGGCAAAGGCCCGATCAAAGGCTCCGAGCGCCGCGTTGCGGACGTAAAAGCGCCTGGCATTATCCCACGTAAATCAGTTCACGAGCCAATGGCGACTGGTCTGAAATCTGTGGATGCGATGATCCCGATCGGCCGTGGCCAGCGCGAGCTGATCATTGGTGACCGTCAGACAGGTAAAACAGCTGTCGCTCTCGACGCTGTTCTGAACCAAAAAGTCTACAACGACGCCGCAAAAGACGACAGCGAGAAGCTTTTCTGCATCTACGTTGCTGTTGGTCAAAAGCGTTCAACAGTTGCTCAGCTTGTTAAAAAGCTCGAAGAAACTGGTGCGATCGAATATTCTATCGTTGTTGCGTCAACTGCATCCGAGCCTGCTCCAATGCAGTTCCTTGCACCGTATGCTGCGACTGCGATGGCGGAATACTTCCGTGACAACGGCAAGCACGCGCTGATCATCTATGATGATTTGTCCAAGCAAGCTGTGTCATACCGTCAAATGTCACTTCTTCTTCGCCGTCCACCAGGACGTGAAGCGTACCCAGGTGACGTTTTCTACCTTCACTCCCGTCTGCTCGAGCGTTCATGCAAATTGAACGAAGACAACGGTTCAGGTTCTTTGACGGCGCTGCCGATCATTGAAACCCAAGGTGGTGACGTTTCTGCGTTTATTCCAACCAACGTGATTTCCATCACCGACGGTCAGATCTTCCTTGAAACAGACTTGTTCTTCCAAGGTATTCGCCCTGCGGTTAACACCGGTCTGTCCGTGTCTCGTGTTGGTTCATCTGCGCAAACAAACGCAATGAAATCAGTTGCTGGTCCGGTTAAACTCGAGCTTGCTCAGTACCGTGAGATGGCAGCCTTCGCACAGTTCGGTTCCGATCTGGATGCGGCCACACAGCAGTTGCTGAACCGTGGTGCACGCCTGACCGAACTGATGAAGCAACCACAGTACGCACCATTGACAAACGCCGAAATCGTTTGCGTCATCTTCGCAGGTACCAAAGGCTACCTCGATAAAGTTGCTGTCAAAGATGTTGGTCGTTACGAGGCGGGCCTTTTGGCCTACCTGCGCAACGAAAAAGCTGACTTGCTGGACTGGATCACAAAAGAAGATCCAAAAATCAAAGGTGAAGCTGCGGACAAAATCAGCGCCGCACTCGACGCTTACGCCGCTGACTTCGCTTAAGGAGAGACAAGGCAATGCCAAGTCTTAAGGACCTTAAAAACAGGATCGAGTCGGTCAAATCGACCCGCAAGATCACAAAGGCTATGCAAATGGTGGCCGCCGCAAAACTGCGGCGGGCCCAAGAAGCAGCCGAAGCCTCGCGCCCTTACACAGAACGGTTTAACGCCGTGATGGCAGGGCTTGCGGCATCCGTGGGTGGCTCTGATAGTGCGCCCAAGCTGCTGTCTGGCACCGGAAGCGATCAAACCCACCTGCTGGTGGTGATGACGGCTGAACGTGGCCTGTGCGGTGGATTTAACGGCAACATCTCAAAACTGGCGCGCGGTCACGCACAAAAGCTGGTTGCTGAGGGCAAAACCGTTAAAATCCTGACCGTTGGTAAAAAAGGGCGTGACGCTCTGAAACGCGATTTGGGTGATCACTTCGTGGGCCACGTTGACTTGTCTGAAGTCAAGCGCGTGGGCTACGGCGATGCTCAAGGTGTTGCACAAGACATTCTGACACGCTTCGACGCGGGTGAGTTTGACGTTGCAACGATCTTCTTCGCGGAATTCCAAAACGTCGTCACACAAATCCCTACGGCGCAACAAATCATCCCCGCTTCTTTTGACGCAGCGGATGAGGCGGGCGGCGATGCAACGCTCTACGACTACGAACCATCAGAAGAAGCCATCTTGGCCGACCTTCTGCCTCGTGGTGTGGCAACTGCTATCTTCAGCGCTTTGCTGGAAAATGGCGCGTCAGAGCAAGGTGCGCGGATGTCCGCAATGGACAACGCAACCCGCAACGCCGGCGAGATGATCGACAAACTGACCATTCAGTTCAACCGATCACGCCAAGCTGTGATTACCAATGAATTGATCGAAATTATTTCGGGCGCGGAAGCGCTCTAAGAACCGGAGAATAGACACATGGCAAATGCAAAAGGCAAAATCACGCAGGTGATTGGCGCCGTTGTCGACGTGCAGTTTGAGGACGCTCTTCCCCAGATCCTCAACGCGCTGGAAACAGACAACAACGGCAAGACGCTGGTCCTCGAAGTGGCTCAGCACCTTGGTGAAAACACAGTGCGCACCATTGCGATGGACGCAACAGAAGGCCTCGTTCGTGGCCAGGCCGTTACCGACTCAGGTGCGTCCATTGTTGTGCCCGTAGGCGACGCAACACTTGGCCGCATCATGAACGTTGTGGGCGAGCCAATCGACGAAAAAGGCCCAATCGGTGCCTCTGAAACACGTTCCATCCACGCTGAAGCGCCCGAGTTCTCCGAGCAGTCAACAGCGTCGGAAATTCTTGTGACAGGCATCAAGGTCATCGACCTTCTGGCGCCATACTCCAAGGGTGGTAAAATCGGTCTGTTCGGTGGTGCGGGTGTTGGTAAAACAGTTCTCATCCAAGAGCTCATCAACAACATCGCGAAAGTGCACTCTGGCTACTCCGTGTTTGCGGGTGTGGGCGAGCGTACACGTGAAGGTAACGACCTTTACTACGAATTCATCGAATCCGGCGTTATCAACGCAGACGACCTAACGAAGTCCAAAGTGGCCCTCGTTTACGGTCAGATGAACGAGCCTCCCGGTGCGCGTATGCGTGTTGCCCTGTCAGGTCTGACAATGGCCGAGCAGTTCCGTGACCAATCCGGTACAGACGTTCTGTTCTTCGTCGACAACATCTTCCGCTTCACACAGGCGGGTTCCGAGGTGTCTGCGCTTCTGGGCCGTATTCCTTCCGCGGTGGGCTACCAGCCAACACTTGCAACTGACATGGGTCAGATGCAGGAACGCATTACGTCAACAAAATCAGGCTCAATTACGTCTGTGCAAGCGATTTACGTGCCTGCGGATGACCTTACCGACCCTGCGCCGGCTACGTCATTTGCTCACCTTGACGCGACAACGGTTCTTAACCGTGCGATCTCTGAAAAAGGCATCTACCCTGCGGTTGACCCACTTGACTCCACATCACGTATCCTCGACCCTGCTGTTGTAGGCGAAGAGCACTACGCGGTTGCAGCCGAAGTGCAGCAAACCCTGCAACGCTACAAAGCGCTGCAAGACATCATCGCGATTCTCGGCATGGACGAGCTTTCCGAAGACGACAAACTGACTGTTGCACGTGCCCGTAAGATCGAGCGCTTCTTGTCACAGCCATTCGACGTTGCGGAAGTGTTCACCGGCTCACCCGGTGTTCAGGTGCCACTCGAAGACACAATCTCGTCGTTCAAAGCGGTTGTTGCCGGTGAATATGACCACTTGCCAGAAGGCGCCTTCTACATGGTTGGCGGCATCGACGAAGTGGTCGCAAAAGCCGAAAAAATGGCAGCAGAGGCGGCCTAAGATATGGCAGACACCATGCAATTCGACCTGGTCAGCCCCGAACGTCGCCTCGCGTCGTTCGGTGTGACCGAAGTCCAGATCCCAGGTGCGGATGGGGACATGACGGTTATGGCTGATCACGCCTCAACCATCACCTCTCTGCGCCCCGGTGTTCTGACAGCCACGGGTCCCGAAGGGACGCGCCAATACCTCGTGACTGGCGGTTTCGCCGAGATTTCACCCAACGGCACATCCGTGCTGGCGGAACGTGCGATCTTGCGTGAGGACGTCACACAAGCAGACATCGACGGCATGGTTGCAGACGCAACCGCGGGCCGCGACGCTGCTGGCCTAGATGCAACTGATGCTGCTGCCAAAACACTGGCAGACATCATCGCAATGGGTGGCGAGATCGGCATCACTGCAAGCTGATCACACCGACGACAAAATGATTAAAGGCCTCGCATTCGGTTGCGGGGCCTTTTTCGTTTTCCTATTGTTTACCCATAGCCCGTATTTTCGGCGGACCAGCCGAACCCGTTAACGAAAGCCGCCCATGAAACGCCTCGACAGCCATACACTCGGGATAGAACAGGGCGAGCTTGTCTTGTTCTCTGATTTTCAGGCCGGTGGTGATATGTGGACGGGCAAGGGCGACCGTATCGTGCGCCGCCGCGTAGAGTTCTCAGAGGCCTTCCGCAAAGCCCCAAGCGTCATGGTTAACCTCAGTATGTGGGACACGGATCACGCCACGAACACCCGCATGGATCTACGCGCTGATGATATAACCGAACGTGGCTTTGACGTGGTGTTCCAAACATGGGGCGACACGCGCGTGGCCCGCATTCGTGTGGGCTGGACCGCCATGGGCATGGTTCACGAAGACGACGATTGGGAACTTTATTAACCCCTCCCGTAGGCTGCCCGCATATTAACCCAACCGTGCGCCCAAAATTATTTGGCGCAACACCCCGATGGCCCGTGATATACCTTAGGACGCTAGCACATACCGGATCAGATCCTCGCGCCGCTTTACCCGTGCGCGTGTTAGGTCAGACCAAGAAGACAGCCCCCGCTCGGGCATATTGGGCCAAAGGTCGTTATCCAAACCATCCTTGATGGCGCCATCATTTCCGGCTTTTCAAACGTAGACGCGAGCCAGTTATCTCGCACTTATCCGCCGTCAGACATGACAAAACGCCCCGCCAAATTGGCTGGGGCGCTTCTTGTGCTACCAAAATACCGGCGTGTGTGCGCGGCGTCTTTGGGCTTAGTCCGTTGAGTATAGGCCCTCGTAGATTGGGCCCAAGGTATTGGTTTCAAACAAAGAACTCACGCTTGTGCCGCTCCAGATGTTCAGGATCGCCTGCGCGAAAATTGGCGCTGTTGGCACGATCCGGATGTTGGGGCAGTTCTTAACCGCTTCTGTCGGCTGAATCGAATCCGTGATCACCAAAGACTTCATGACCGAATTGCTGACCCGCTCAATCGCAGGGCCGCTCAACACACCGTGGGTGATATAGCTGTGAACTTCTGTGGCGCCGTGCTCAAGAAGCACTTCGGCCGCTTTGCACAAGGTTCCCGCCGTGTCACAGATGTCGTCCACGATGATACAGCGTTTGCCCGTCACATCCCCAATCACTGTCATCTCAGCCACTTCACCGGCTTTCTCGCGGCGCTTATCCACGATCGCCATGGGCGCGCCGATGCGTTTTGCCAACTCGCGCGCACGGGACACACCGCCCACGTCAGGCGAGATCACCATCACGTCGCTCAAATCGCCAAATTGCGATTTCACATCAAGTGCAAAAACAGGGCTGGCATAAAGGTTGTCCACGGGAATATCGAAAAAGCCCTGAATTTGTGTGGCGTGCAGATCAAGGGTCAGAATGCGTTCAATCCCCGCGCCGGTCAGCATATTCGCAACCAACTTGGCCGAGATCGGCGTACGGGCTTTCATGCGGCGGTCTTGGCGCGCATAGCCGAAGTAGGGGATCACGGCGGTGATGCGTTGGGCAGATGAACGGCGGAGCGCGTCCGCGATAATCAGTAGCTCCATCAGGTTGTCATTGGCCGGACGGGACGTGCTTTGCAGGATGAACATATCCTCGCCGCGCACGTTCTCAAAAACTTCTACAAAAACCTCACCATCGTTAAAGCGTTCTACCCGTGCATCTACGGGCTTTACATTCATTCCGCGGTGCATCGACATGCGGCGCGCAACCGCGTTGGCCAGCGGTTTGTTGGCGTTCCCCGAGATCAGTTTGGGTTCAGTAATGTTGGGCATGGTGTTTGGTCCTGTGGAGCAGCTTTATGACAGAATCGTGACATTGCGCACCTCCTAACATGTCACTACGGTCGCGCATAGTTTCATACGTCAAACAACAGGATATCCTATGGCTCATATTGACTACTATCTGGCGACGATTTCTCCGTTCACATACATGAACGGCACCCGCGTCGAGCAGATTGCAAAAGCACATGGTGCGACGCTGACATATAAGCCGCTTGATATCATGGGTCTTTTCGGCGCCACCGGTGGCACGCCGCCCAAAGACCGCCACATCAACCGTCAGGAATACCGCCTGCAAGACATGGCACGCCGCGCCAAGCTGGCGGGTCTGCCGCTGAACCTTAAGCCGGCCCATTGGCCCACAAATATGGCGCCAAGTTCTTATGCGATCATCGCAGCACAAAACGCAGGCGGCGGCGATCTGGGTGCGTTCGTTCACGCGCTGACACGCTCGTGCTGGGCCGATGAAAAAGACATTTCGCAGACGGACGTTATTGCTGCGTGCCTGACCGAAGCGGGCTTTGACGCAGGTCTGGCAGAAGCGGACATGGTAAACAGTGCCGACACATACGCGCGCAACCTCGAAGAAGGCGTGGGAGCTGGCGTCTTTGGCGCGCCGTTCTTTATTGTCGACGGCACCGAGCGTTTCTGGGGCCAAGACCGTCTTGATGATCTGGACGCATTTCTTGCTGGCAAACTCTGATCGGCCATTGGCTGTGACGTGGTCGTCCTTGAGGCGGCCCAATTAATAAAGAAAGCCCCCCGCCTTGGATATCAGGCGGGGGGCTTTTGTTTGGGGGTGGTTTGACAGTGATCTACTGGCCTCTAGCCGCCGCTGATCAACTCAAGAAACGTATCAACGTCGCGCTCGGTGGTGGACCAGGACGCCACAGCCCGCGCGCCCAACAGCGCATCGGGGTCGCCCGTAAGATCGTGATCAAATGGCCAGAAATAATACGCAGCACCGGCCTCATGGGCCTTTTGGTGTCCCTTGCGCGGCCAGCGGGCAAACACTTGGTTGGCGTCCGTGGGGTGCAGTAACTCACCACCTTCAATTTGCAAAATACCATCGCTGAGCCGCTTGCCCATGACGTTCGCGTGACGCGCCATCTCAAGCCACAGATCGTCTTTCAGATAGGCGTTCATTTGCGCGCTCAGATAGCGGTGTTTGGAGAAAAGATGCCCGCCCCGTTTGCGCCGCAACTCGAATTCCCACGCCACTTTGGGGTCGAACAAGATCACCGCTTCCACGCCCAAACAGCCGTTCTTGGTGCCGCCAAAAGACACCGCATCCACGCCTGCTTTCCACGTCATTTCAGCCGCGCTCGCACCGGTGGCCACAAGCGCGTTGGTAAAGCGTGCGCCGTCCATATGCACCCCAACGCCAAAGCTGTGGGCCACATCCGCAAGGGCGCGCACTTCGGCGGGGGTGTAGGCCGCGCCCGCTTCGGTCAGGTTCGTCAGGCTGAGGGGGCCGCGCTGTGGGTTGTGCACCCCAAGTTGGCCGGTTTTCTCGATGGCGGCGTGGAGCGCAGCGGGGCTGAGTTTGGCGTCATCCCCGTCGATCAATTCAATCTTGGCACCGCCTGTGTAAAACATCGGCGCGCCGCATTCGTCGACATCGATGTGGGCCTCGCGGTGGGCAAAAATGGTCTGCCACGGTTGGCACATACACGCCAGCGCCAGCGCATTCGCCGCAGATCCCGTGGCTACCAAATAAACGGCGGCCTCGGCGGCCTCAAAGATGTCGCGGATTTGTTGGCGCACTTCGTCCATGATCGGGTCCGAGCCGTAGGGCATCGCGTAATCGGCATTGGCCTTTTGGACCGCTTCCATGATCTTGGGGTGCGCGCCGCTTGAGTTGTCTGATGCAAAATACATGAAAGCATTACCTTTCTGGCTGTGATGCGGTGTTGCGGGGCGGTTTTGTGAAGCGGCGCGCTTTGGCCGCTACGTCTCCGCCGTACATATTGCGTTCAGAGCTACCTGAGCGGCAAATCTACTCGGGGTCAATGATGTGGCCTTCCCACTCGTCCTCGTGGACCTCGTTTTCAGGCACGGTCCACCCCTGCACGGACACGCCTGCGTCATGCACGGTTTGCGCGCTGCCGCTGATCAACGGGTGCCAGTCATAGAGCGGGGCCCCTTGGGCGCGCAGCTTATAGGCGCAGGTGCGCGGCAACCAATACATATGGTCTTCGATGGTTTTGGGTGTCAGCACGATGCATTCGGGCACAAACTGATGGCGGATGTCATACTGGCTGCATTGACAGGTTTCCCCGTCAAGCAAGCGGCACGCCACGCGGGTGGTCACCACTTGGCCGGTGTCTTCGTCTTCAAGTTTGTTCAGACAGCATTTACCGCAACCGTCACACAGCGCTTCCCATTCTTTGGGGCTGAGCGCGGTCAGCGGCTTTTCCCAAAACGGCTTAGACATCGGCCAGAATTTCGCAGGCTTTGGCGCAATCCGCGTCCATTTGGGTGATCAACGCCTCAAGGCTGTCGAACTTCAATTCGGGGCGCAAGAAATCCACCAAGGCCACGGAAATTTCCGCGCCGTATAAATCGCCCTTAAAGTCGAAAATGAACGTCTCGCAATTTGGCACGTTCTCGCCAAACATCGGGCGCACGCCGATGCTGGCCGCCCCTGTGTAGCTGCCCGCATGCGGACCGTTCAGAACGTCTGCCTTGACCGCGTAGACCCCAAATTTGGGCGGGTGCCGACCGTCGATGGACATGTTTGCGGTAGGGTAGCCAAGGTCGCGGCCGCGCTGATCGCCGCGGATTACCTCGCCCAAGATCCGGTGCCAGTGCCCCAACATTTCAGCGGCCACGCGCGGGCGGCCATCGGCAAGGGCGGCGCGGATGTTTGTGCTTGAAACTTCGCCTGCATCAAGTGCCACCATCTGTGCGATTGTCACGCCAAAGCCCATTTCTGCGCCAAACGCCTTGAGGGTTTCTGCGTTGCCGCTGCGCCCTTTGCCAAAGCAAAAATCCTGCCCCACGACAACATGATCAAGGCCAAGCTGATCGCAGATCACCGTCTGTGCAAAAGCCCGCGCGTCCAGTTCTGCCAAGGCTTTGTTGAATGGCACTTCGAACAGACGTTCGACCCCCAGTTTATCCAAGCGGTTTGCCTTGGCCTCGGCGTTCATCAGGCGGAACGCGGGCGTGGCGGGGGCAAAGAAATTGCGCGGGTGCGGCTCAAACGTCATGATCCCAAGGGGCACGCCGCGGCGTGTGGCCTCGGCGCGGGCAATGTCGATCACCGCTTGGTGGCCAAGGTGCACCCCGTCGAAATTACCGATGGCAGCCACGCCGCCACGGTTTTCGGGATCAATGAAATGAGTGTCTCGGATGATGCGCATGGGCCAAGGCGTAGCGCCCGTGCGCGCGCTGCGCAAGCGCTAGTCGAACTTGCGGCTTGGGGCCATTACAACGGCTTCGCCTTTGAGGACTTTCTTGCCGTTGATTTCGCAGTGGGTCTCCATGGTGACGCGGCGTTTATGGATGTCCATGTCGGTCACAGTAACCACAGCGTTCACCATATCGCCTGGGCGAACGGGGGCCAAAAACTTAAGCGTCTGACCAAGATAGACCGTGCCGTGGCCCGGAAGCTGTTCGCCGATGACCGCACTGATAAGGCCCGCAGTCAGCATCCCGTGGGCAATGCGTCCCTCAAAAATGGTGTCGTTGGCATAGTCGTCATCAAGGTGGACCGGATTATGATCCGTTGAGACTTCGGCAAACATCTCAATATCGCGTTCAGTGATGACCTTGCGCAGATTGCGGCTCATGCCGATTTCGATGTCTTCGATACAGATCGTGCCGCGGGGTGCGTTATCCAACATTGCGAGTATCCCAAACTAACAATTGCGCTATTCGTGGTAAATACACGCAATAAAATTACTTTGCAACTGCAGAATAATTTATATGCAATTTATCGCAGATATCCGATTGTGTAGCTGGGAGTGACCATTTCGCCTTGTAAATAGGCCTCAAGGGCGGTCGCATCTGGCTGGGTTTCTGTTTTGGTCTCGGCTTTGGCCAAGCCACCGCTGATGAATAAACAGTCAAGATCTTCGCCCATGGCACCGGCAACGTCGGTGATGATTCCATCGCCAATGGCCAGAATACTGCTGTCGGACACGTTGGGGCGCAGGGCTACAAGGCGGCGGCGCGCAAGATCATAGATGGGCGGGTGCGGTTTGCCGAAATAGAGGCTCTCGCCGCCCATTTCCGTGTAAAGAGCCGCCAGCGCACCGGCGCACCACTCGCGACGTTCGCCGCGGTCCACCACGATATCGGGGTTGGCACAAAGCAGATTCATGCCCTTTTGTTTGGCGTAAAGAAATTCCGCGCGCATCACGGACGGATCAGCTGTGGGGTCCATGGGGCCACAGCACACGATGCCATCGGCCTGATCTAGCGGAACTTGGGTGATGGTGACGGGCGCGTCGATGACGTTGAGCGGTCTGAAGAACGACTGGTCGTGATCTTCTCCGATGAAATAGACTTTTTCGCCCACAACACCGCGGAACATCGCGGCGCGCGCACTGTCGCCTGACGTGGCGATATCGTCCCAACAATCCCGCGGCAGGCCCATGCCATCAAGTTGATCCGCCACAGAGGCGCGCGGGCGCGGAGAGTTGGTGACCATGATTACCGTGCCGCCTTGCGCCTTGAACGCCTGAAGGGCGGCGACGGCTTCGGGGAAAGGTGTGATGCCGTTGTGCACACAGCCCCATAGATCGCAAAACACCGCTGAATACTGATCGGAAATTTCGGACAACTGCGTGACGATCTGGGACATGGGATGTCTTTCTGGCGGTGTGGCCGTGACGGGGGGACGGGTAGCGAGGTGTGGTGCGGAAAACTGTGCTGGCGCGCAAGGTTTTCTCCCTGCGCGCCAAAGGTTGGGGGTTAAGCCAGCTTGAGGTTCGGGATGATCTGCTTTTTGCGGCTCATCACGCCTGGCAGAACCACGCTGTCACCAGTGACCGTTGCGCCGAATGATGTCTCTGCCACAGATTTTGTCAGCGCGTTAGGCACCAGCATGGTGGCTTCTTCGTTCAGGATGTCGACCACGAAGAGCAGCACCTGATCCACACCGTCTTCGCTTGCCACAGTTGTCATGCTGTCCATCAAAGACGCCGCGCGGTCCAGCACAATGGCGGGCTTTGTGGTTTCCAGAACAGACACGCGGAATTTAGTGCCATCCACGGCGTATTCCTTGCTGTCCATGCGCAACAACTCGGCATCGCTAAAGGCGCTGACGTCTGATTTGGCGGCGAACATTTCATCGGCGTAGGCGTCAAGATCAAGGCCAAGATCGGCAGCCAGAGCGCGGGCCAGATCCGTGTCCGTCTGTGTGGTTGTCGGCGAGCGGAATGCCAGCGTGTCAGACAAGATACATGACAGCATCAGGCCTTTGATCTGCTCGGGCATTTCGGCGGCGTGTGCGCCCATCAGATCGTGCATAATCGTGGCGGTGCACGCCAGCGGGCGGATGGTGATGTCGATAGGGCCTGCAGTTTCCAGACCACCCACAAGTTTGTGGTGGTCGATGATGGCCGTGACGTTGAGCGCGTTGATGTTGGCGGGCAATTCGGCGGGGTTGTTGGTGTCCACAACGATGCAGTCCTGACCGTCTTCAAAAGCGTTGACGATCTGAGGTTTGGTTGCATTCCAACGGGTTAGGACAAATGCGGCCTCTGTGTTCGGCTCGCCTAGAAGAACGGCGCGCGCATCACCGCCGGTGTGGTTGATGAGCCATTCCCAGATCAGCGGAGCGCCGGTGCTGTCTGTGTCGGGGGATTTGTGGCCGAAAATCAAGGTCGTCATTGGAGGGTCTACCCTTTAAAAATGGAGTTCTTTTGAGGGCGTTATAGGCCCAAGCAATTGCCTTGTCACCCGCCCGCATCGATGGCTAGGATGCGGCGTTATGAGCACCAGCAGCACTCCCGCGAAAATCAAGGAAACGGACCTTTACGGGCCGGTCAAAGCGTTCCTTGAAGGGCAGGGCTACGAGGTGAAGGGTGAGATTGGCGCGGTGGATGTTCTGGCGCTGGGCGGTGAGGGGCAAGGCGGCGAGCCAGTGATCGTGGAATTAAAAACTGCCTTCTCATTATCGCTTTTTCATCAAGGAGTTGCGCGATTATCGGTCAGCGACCTTGTGTATGTTGCGGTGCCCCATCAAAGTGGCAAACGCTGGCGCGCGGGGCTGAAGACGAATGTGACGCTGGCGCGCAGGATCGGGCTTGGCATCATGACCGTGCGTCTTGAGGACGGATTGGTGCAGGTGCATTGTGATCCGGTGCCCTACGCGCCGCGCAAAAATACCAAGCGCAAGACGGCTTTGTTAAAGGAGTTTGCCAAGCGCAGCGGTGACCCCAGCAAAGGCGGAGCGACGCGGGCGGGCTTGGTGACCGCTTACCGGCAGGACGCCATCAAAATTGCTGCGCATCTGGCGGGCCACGGGGCATGCCGCGGCGCGGAGGTGCGCGATGCAACAGGAGTGGCGCGCGCTACAACTATGATGCGCGACAACCACTATGGGTGGTTCGAAAAAGTGACGACCGGTGTTTACGACCTAAGCGATACGGGCCGCGCGGCAGTAGAAAATTAGGGCAACGGCGCCCATGTTGGCGGGGTTGCCGTGCTTACTGGCCGGTGCCTTCAGGGGCAGCGCCATCGCCGTAAAGCAGATCAACGGTTGATTGGGGCACAGAAACTTCGACGGCGTTATCGGCTGAACTGTCCCCGATGTAACCTGAACAGCCCGACAAGGCAGTGATCGCAAGCAGACAGAATGTAGAGAGTAAACGCATAGACTTATCCTCGAACCAATTAAGAATCTGCACACAGCGTGTGTGCTTGTCCGCTTTTGGATAACAAAAAACTTAATAATTGATGAATTTGGCCTTAATTCGCGCCTTAATTGCTAAAATTGGCAATATTTCGTGAACAGTAGCGCGTGAATCTTAGGAATTGTTTTACCTTCGCATGGGCATTTAACCCCAAGGCGTTGTGTTTGGCTGTTGTGAAACTTGGTTTTTGTAGGGGGAGTTTTGGTCCGTGATTGACCCGTCATTTACGCAAAATGGGGGGCGTTTGACCGTCTGAATTTTAGTGCAAAAAGAATCTTGGGAGGGCCTGTTGACACCTTCATGAACGCTGCCTAACTATCGCTCGTTAGCACTCTCCCTGAGTGAGTGACAGGAATTGAAACTTGAAGCTAAGGAGCTGCACAGATGGCACTTAAACCACTTCATGACCGTGTATTGGTCGAGCGCGTGGAAAGCGAAGAAAAAACAGCGGGTGGCTTGATCATCCCTGAGTCCGCAAAAGAAAAGCCTGCGGAAGGTGTGATTGTTGCTGCTGGTGAAGGCGCACGCAAGGACAGCGGTGAGCTGATCCCGATGGCCGTCAAAGAAGGCGACAAAGTTCTGTTCGGCAAATGGTCCGGCACGGAAGTGACTGTCGACGGCAAAGAGCTGTTGATCATGAAAGAAAGCGACGTTCTGGGCATCCTGTCCTAAGCGCTTCTCTTTTAAGTTCATATAAATACACAAGATTTTAAGGAGCATTTGAAATGGCTGCTAAAGACGTCAAATTCGACACAGACGCCCGCGACCGTATGCTGCGCGGCGTAAATACGCTTGCAAACGCGGTTAAAGTTACGCTCGGCCCCAAAGGTCGCAACGTAGTTTTGGACAAATCATTCGGCGCACCGCGCATCACCAAAGACGGTGTATCTGTTGCCAAAGAGATCGAGCTTGAAGACAAGTTTGAGAACATGGGTGCGCAGATGGTTAAAGAAGTGGCCTCACGCACCAATGACGAAGCTGGTGACGGCACAACAACTGCTACAGTACTTGCACAAGCCATCGTTAAAGAAGGCATGAAGTCTGTTGCAGCTGGCATGAACCCAATGGACCTGAAGCGCGGCATCGACCTTGCAACTGCGAAAGTTGTAGAAGCGATCAAAGCGGCAGCACGCCCTGTTTCTGACAGCGACGAAGTTGCACAAGTTGGTACCATCTCTGCAAACGGCGAAATTGAAATTGGCCGTCAAATCGCGGATGCGATGCAGAAAGTGGGCAACGAAGGCGTTATCACTGTTGAAGAGAACAAAGGTCTGGAAACAGAAACCGATGTTGTTGAAGGCATGCAGTTCGACCGCGGTTACCTGTCACCCTACTTCGTGACCAACCCAGACAAAATGACAACCGAGCTGGAAGATTGCTTGATCTTGCTGCACGAGAAGAAATTGTCTTCACTTCAGCCAATGGTTCCACTGCTCGAAACAGTGATCCAGTCCGGCAAGCCACTTCTGATCATCGCAGAAGACGTAGAAGGTGAGGCGCTTGCTACACTCGTCGTCAACAAACTGCGCGGCGGTCTGAAAATTGCGGCTGTTAAAGCACCTGGTTTCGGCGATCGTCGTAAAGCCATGTTGCAAGACATCGCGATTCTGACTGGCGGCCAAGTGATTTCCGAAGATCTGGGCATGAAGCTTGAGTCGGTCACAATGGACATGCTGGGCACAGCCAAGCGCGTTGCGATCACCAAAGACGAAACAACTATCGTTGACGGTGCTGGTTCCAAGCCAGAAATCGAAGCTCGCGTGACACAAATCCGTCAGCAGATCCAAGAAACAGACAGCGACTACGACCGTGAGAAGCTGCAAGAGCGCGTTGCCAAACTGGCAGGCGGTGTTGCTGTTATCCGCGTCGGCGGCATGTCAGAAGTAGAAGTAAAAGAGCGCAAAGACCGCGTTGATGATGCTCTGAACGCGACACGTGCCGCTGTTCAAGAAGGTATCGTTGTTGGTGGTGGTGTTGCTCTGGTACAGGCTGGCAAATCGCTTGACGGTCTCGAAGGTGCAAACAACGATCAAAACGTTGGTATTTCGATTGTGCGCAAAGCCATCGAAGCGCCACTGCGTCAGATTGCTGAAAACGCCGGTGTTGACGGTGCAGTTGTTGCGGGCAAAATCCGCGAGAGCGACGACAAATCGTTCGGTTTCAACGCGCAAACTGAAGAATATGGCGACATGTTCAAGTTCGGTGTTATCGACCCAGCAAAAGTATGCCGCACCGCGTTGCAAGACGCAGCGTCTGTTGCATCGCTTCTCATCACAACCGAAGCAATGGTTGCTGATAAGCCAGCGAAAGACGGCGGCGCACCAGCAGGCGGCATGCCTGACATGGGCGGCATGGGCGGCATGATGTAATCACCCGCAGTTTCCCGGTTTTGGGAAATGGGTGACGCATCTGCGTTCACGAAAATTGGGGCCTCTCCTGTGTTGGAGGGGCCCTTTTTGTTTGCCTGACGTATTCTGGTGCAAGGTCGTCTTGTTATAGCGCGCGGCAGGTGATGCTGGCAGTGTGGGGGAAGATACCGTAGGCATATCAGAGAAAATGAGAGTGACCGCCTGATGCGCCTGATCCTGTTGATATGCCTAACGATGCTTGCGTTTGCGGCGAACTCTTTGCTGACACGCGCGGGTGTTGTGGCCGGTGCGGACCCGATGCAGTTTGCGGTGCTGCGGGTTGTGGCAGGGGCGGTTACGTTGTGCGGATTGGTTGCGCTGCGCGGTCGGAATGCGGGCGGTGGTTTTCAGCTTTTTGCGGCTCAGCGCGTGTTTGGCGCGCTCGCTTTGGTGACGTATCTGATTGGATTCTCCCTCGCGTACCGTGCCCTTGATGCGGGGCTTGGCGCGCTCATTTTGTTTGGTGTCGTGCAGATGGGATTGTTCGGTTATGCCCTTGCGCGCCGACAACCGGTTAGCATCTTTCGTTGGAGTGGCATGGGGTTGGCCATGGTTGGCCTTGCGTGGTTGGTCTGGCCTGTGCCCGCCGCTGCGGGCGAAACGGTGGTGCGTGTTGACCTTTGGGGGGCTGTGTTGATGGCTGTTGCGGGTCTTGCGTGGGCGGCCTACACAGTTAACGGGCAGGGCGCGCGCGACCCGTTGGGCGCATCAGCGGGTAACTTCGCATGGGCGGCCGTTGGGATCTTGCCGGTGTTGGTTTTGGTGCCAAGCGGTGCGATGCCCCTGATTGGCGCGCTTAGCGCAATCGCGTCCGGGGCCATCGCTTCTGGTTTGGGGTACGCGCTTTGGTTCAAGGTGTTGCCGCATATCCAGACAACCACTGCCGGCATCGCACAGCTAAGCGTGCCGGTCATTGCGCTTGTTTTGGGCGCGGTACTTTTGTGCGAAGTGCAGGATGTTCGCGCGATGCTTGCGGCGTCTGTGGTCATCGCAGGCATCGGGGTTGCGATGATCCCAAGCAGGGCGCGGGCCTAGCCGTTCGTTACGGTGTGATGAAGTTAACGTGGCCCATTTTGCGGCCTGTTTTGACGTCTGCTTTGCCGTAAAGATGCACCGCTGCGTTTGAGCCAAGCAGGGCTGGCAGGCGGTCCATATCATCCCCGATCAGGTTTTCCATCCGCACGTCGCTGTGGCGAGTGCCGTCGCCCAATGGCCATCCGGCGATGGCGCGGATGTGCTGTTCAAACTGGCATGTGGTGCAGCCGTTTTGCGTCCAGTGACCAGAGTTGTGCACGCGCGGGGCGATCTCGTTTACGACCAAGCCTGTGGGTGTCACAAAAATCTCAAGGCCCATGACGCCTACGTATTCAAGGGCGTTCAGGATTTTGGCAGCCATCAAAACCGCGTCCATCCGATGGGGCGCGGGGACAGTTGAGGGCACCGTGGTGGTGCGCAAAATGCCGTCTGAATGCACGTTTTCGCCCGGATCATAACAGACCACTTCGCCCGATGGGCTTCGCGCGGCGATGACGCTGATCTCGCAGCTGAACGGAACAAAACCTTCTAGAACACAAGATGCGCCTTGGACCGCTTCAAGGGCGGCGGCGGCTTCTGAGATGTCGTTTATGCGGACTTGGCCCTTGCCGTCATAACCAAAGCGGCGGGTTTTCAAGATCGCTGGCGTGCCGAAAGTTTCGAGCGCTTTGGTTAATGATGCCCAATCGGTGATGTTAGCATACGGCGCAGTGCGCAGGCCCAAGCCGCTGAGGAAGTCTTTTTCGGTTAGCCGATCTTGGCTGGTTGAAAGCGCTGCGCGGCCCGGCCGGATTGTGCTGTGGTCCTGGATAAGATCAAGCGCCGCCGTGGGGATGTTTTCAAACTCATAGCTGACCACATCAACAGAGCGCGCAAAATTCAACAGCGCGTCAGCGTCGTCATAGGCGGCTTTGAAATGGTAATTGGCCACATGCGAGGCAGGGCAGTTACCGGCAGGTTCAAAAATGCAGGTCTTGAAGCCAAGGCGCGAGGCCGCAACGGACAACATGCGTCCCAGCTGACCGCCACCCAAAATGCCGATTGTCGCGCCTTGGGGCAATGCGCCCGCGGGCAGTGTCGCGGTGTCAGTCATCTGTTGGCTCCTGCGGGATGGATGCGGATAAATCAGCGCGCCATTTATCGAGTCGTGTGGCCAGCGCATCATCAGATGTGGCCAAAATACCGGCGGCCATCAGACCTGCGTTTGCAGCGCCTGCTGCGCCAATCGCCATGGTCGCAACTGGATATCCTTTGGGCATTTGCAGGATAGAATAAAGGCTGTCCACACCCGAAAGCGCCTTGGTTTGAACGGGCACACCCACCACTGGCACGCGGGTTTTAGACGCCATCATGCCGGGCAAATGGGCAGCGCCACCTGCACCTGCGATGATCACTTTGAGGCCACGCTCTGCGGCAGTTTTACCGTACTCCCAAAGCCGGTCAGGGGTGCGGTGCGCCGAGACGATCTTGGTCTCATAGGCGATGCCTAATTCATCGAGGATTGTGGCAGCGTTTTTCATGGTGGGCCAATCGCTTTGGCTGCCCATGATGATACCGACTGTGATGGACATGGCGCGTCCCTTTTCGTGGTGTTGATCGCGCGGGGCGGTCGTTGTTGAGGTCGTTATAACGCCGCTGGCCTGTTACGCAATCGGCGCGCCGAAATTGAACGTGGCTGCGGGCAGGGTGGCCGTATTTCAGGCGATAATATCGGGGGTGATGCGGTCTTCGAGTTGCGCGATGCGATCTTTCAGGCCGAGTTTTTGTTTTTTCAGACGCTGCAACGTGAGCCGGTCAAAGGGGCTGACCGTCAGTGCTTCGATCGCGGTGTCGAGGTCACGGTGCTCTTGGCGCAAAACTTCAAGTTTGATGCGCAACACATCTTCGCTTGGCATCTCCATTTGCGCGTTCATTTGCAGTCCTCTGTCTGGGCTTTTGCCGATGTATCTGGGGACCAGTCACCGATCTGTTTCACTTAACTACCTGATTCTAGCCTATTTCACCTAGGAAAACCTTGCGAAGCCGTAAACGCGCCCCCATATTTAGTATACTAAGTGCATTGCCTTGATTTGGGGTGCGCCTTGATACCGTCGCTTGACTGAAAAGGACGAATAGATGACAAAATTAACCTTGGGGACCCACCCCTATTTGTTGGGGTTTGAGCAGCTTGAGCGCTTGGTTGAGCGCAGCGCAAAGACCGGAAACGATGGATACCCGCCCTATAATATCGAACAAACCAGTGACACATCTTACCGCATTACGCTTGCGGTGGCGGGATTTGGCGATGATGATTTAAGTATCACCATGGAAGACAGCCAACTGGTGATCCGTGGTCGGCAAACCGATGATAGTGAGGGCCGCGTGTTTTTGCACCGCGGGATCGCAGCGCGACAGTTCCAGAAGTCCTTTGTGCTGGCAGACGGCGTCGAAGTGGGGGCCGCACGCATCGAGAACGGGCTGCTGCACGTTGATCTGAACCGCGCGGTGCCAGACCGGATCATCCAGAAAATTGAAATTTCAAAAGATTAAGTTGGGGGGATTGATATGAAAGATGACGTTTCAAATACAGCAGACACGCGTTTTGGTGACAACAGTAAGTTGGTTTACGTAAAGCCAATTGCCCTTGATGAATTGCCTGATGAGGTGCGCGAAAAAGTGAACGGGCAGGGCCCATTGTTTGCTGTGCATAATGATGCTGGCCAACAATTGGCGCTGGTAGCTGGACGGCGTTTGGCATTTGAGTTGGCGCGCGAGAACGATTTACAGCCAGTAACCGTTCATTAACTGTCACAGACGCAGTAAATGGCGCAGGAGACAAAAGTGAGACCCTGATGATGCGTGCGCCATTCGAGATTGCAGGCCGTGAAATTGCGGCCGCCAGCAGACAAACTGTTGAGTTGCCCGTCAGCGTGATGGCTGACAACACGCCCGTGGGCTTGAACGTTCATGTGATCCACGGGGCGGATGAGGGCCCCGTTTCTTTCGTCAGTGCGGCCGTGCACGGCGATGAAGTGGTTGGCGTTGAGATTTGTCGCCGTCTTTTGGCCAGCGTGGATCCCGAATTGTTGCGCGGCACGTTGCTTGTGGTGCCGATTGTAAATGCCTTCGGATTTCTGAACCGGTCGCGATACCTGCCGGATCGGCGGGATTTGAACCGATCGTTTCCCGGCTCATCCAAGGGGTCTTTAGCGTCCCGCTTGGCCCAGATATTTTTGCGCGACGTTGTTGAGCGGTGCAGCTTTGGGGTGGATTTACACTCGGCTGCAATCCACCGGACAAACTTGCCCCAGTGCCGCGTGTCGGCGGGCAATGCGCGTACGCTGGCTATGGCGCGGACGTTTGGAGCACCTGTCATTTTGACATCAGATCTGCGCGAAGGTTCGTTAAGATCAGAGGCGGCAGAGCGCGGGGTTGATGTGCTTTTGTATGAAGCTGGCGAAGGGCTTCGCTTTGATGAGTTTGCCGTGCGCGCGGGCGTGATGGGCATCATGCGTGTGTTGCACGGCGCTGACATGGTGGATGATACGGACTTTGATCCGGTCGTCACGCCGTCCCTTTTGTGCAGTTCAAGCCAATGGGTGCGGGCGCCCGCAGGGGGCTTGTTGCGCGCGTTCAAAGGGGATGGCGATGTGGTCGAAGAAGGTGATTTACTTGCCGCGGTGAGCGATCCATTCGGCGCAGAAGAGCACGAAATTCTGGCCCCAGCCCCCGGGATTGTGGTGGGCCGCGCGGTGTTGCCCGTGGTGAACGAAGGGGACGCGGTGTTTCATTTGGCGGCCGTGCGCCAAGGTGATGCGGAAGCGACCGTGGAAGAAATCGCAGCGCAGCTGGATGCTTCACCGCTGTTTGATGAAGATGAAATTATTTAGGCAGGTTATGAAAAAGGCAGGGTGTGTACCCTGCCTTTGTGTGTTTTCGGATATGTCTGCGACCAGAAGTTAGGCGCGGATTAGGCCGAGGCTTTCAAGTTTGAGAAGTACTTGATGAGCGCAGTTATCGACGTTGACGTTTTCGGTCTCAACACGTAATTCGGGGTTTTCGGGAATGTCGTAAGGGTCTGAAATGCCTGTGAATTCCTTGATCTTACCTTCGCGTGCAAGCTTATAGAGGCCCTTGCGGTCACGGCGCTCGCATTCCTCAATTGACGTGGCTACGTGGACTTCGATGAAGGCGCCAAACTGTTCAATGTCTTCGCGTACGGCGCGCCGTGTCGTGGCATAGGGCGCGATTGGTGCGCAGATGGCGATGCCGCCGTTTTTGGTAATTTCGGATGCAACATAGCCGATGCGGCGGATGTTCAGATCGCGGTGCTCTTTCGAAAAGCCAAGCTCGGAGCTGAGGTTTTTGCGCACGATATCGCCGTCAAGTAAGGTCACGGGACGTCCGCCCATTTCCATCAGCTTCACCATAAGCGCGTTTGCGATGGTGGATTTGCCAGACCCCGAATAGCCGGTGAACAGCACTGTAAATCCTTGCTGCGTGCGCGGTGGGCGGGTTTTGCGCAGCTCGTTAACGACGGCCGGGAATGAGAACCATTCGGGGATTTCTAACCCTTCCGACAGGCGGCGGCGCAATTCGGTGCCCGAGATGTTCAGGATTGTGACGTCATCTTTGTCGGCGATTTCGTCAGCGGGCTCGTATTGGGCGCGGTCTTGGACGTAGACCATATGTTTGAAATCGACCATTTCGATGCCCATTTCCGATTGGTGTTCGCGGAACAGGTCTTGGGCGTCGTAGGGGCCGTAAAAATCTTCGCCGGCCGAGTTTGCGCCGGGGCCCGCGTGGTCGCGGCCAACGATGAAATGTGTGCATCCGTGGTTTTTGCGGATGAGCCCGTGCCAAACCGCCTCGCGGGGGCCCGCCATGCGCATCGCAAGGTTTAACAGCGACATGGTTGTGGTGGCTTGTGGATACTGATCAAGGATCGCCTCGTAGCATCGCACACGCGTGAAATGATCAATGTCACCGGGCTTTGTAAGTCCCACAACGGGATGAATGAGCAAGTTGGCTTGCGCTTCTTTTGCAGCGCGGAACGTCAGTTCTTGGTGGGCGCGGTGCAGTGGGTTGCGCGTTTGAAAAGCGACCACTTTGCGCCACCCAAGCTTGCGAAAATAGGCGCGCATTTCATTTGGGGTGTCGCGCCGTGCTTTGAAATCATAGTGAACTGGCTGCTGAATGCCCGTGACGGGACCGCCCAGATAAACCTTGCCTGCAGTGTTATGAAGATAGTTAACGGTAGGGTGCGCGCTGTCGTCTGCGCCAAAAACCTGTTTGGCTTCGTGGGCTTTGTCTGGTGTCCAGCGGTCTGTGACAGTCATGGTGGCGAGGTTGACGCCCTCTTGATCGCGCAGGGCGATGTCTTGGCCAATTTCCAAGCTTTCGGCGTAGTCTTCGGCCACATCAAGGGTGATTGGCATGGGCCAAAGGGTGCCGTCCGCAAGGCGCATCGTGTCCACGACGCTGTTGTAATCGTCTTGGGACAAGAACCCCTTCAGCGGGTTGAAACCACCGTTCATCAAAAGCTCTAGATCGCAGATCTGGCGTGGTGTCAGATCGTGACTAATCAGATCGCCTGCATCGGCTTTAAGCTTTTGCGCGCTTTCATAGCTGACATAGAGTTCGGGGATTGGGGTGAGGTTGGCTGCCATTGTCATCGGATTACTCATTTGGGGTATATCGGTCCAAGGTGGCTTCCGGTTACGCAAGTAATGTGGCGAAAATTGTGCAATGGCGCGGCAATCACGCCCAAACCGCGCCTAACTGTAATTAAACGCGGTTCCGGTGCATGATTGGGTTATTCGCCCGCCAAAAAGCGTTCGGCTTCAAGGGCGGCCATGCAGCCCATGCCGGCGGATGTGACCGCTTGGCGGTATTTGTGGTCCGTCAAGTCACCCGCGGCGAAGATGCCCGAGATGCTGGTTTCGGTGCTGTCTGGTTTGGTCACCACGTAGCCGCCCATGTGTGTCTCAAGAACGTCTTTCACCAATTCGTTGGATGGGGCGTGGCCGATCGCCACGAAGACACCCTTACAGGCGATGTCCTGTGTCTCGCCTGTCTTAACGTTGCGCACGGTGATGCCTTCCACGCCGAGAGGCGTGTCTGTGCCAGTGACCTCAACCATTTCATGATCCCACAGTGGGACGATTTTTTCGTTCTTCATCAGGCGATCGATAAGGATTTTCTCAGCGCGCAGCGTGTCACGGCGGTGCACCAGCGTAACTTTTGAAGCAAAGTTGGTCAGAAACAACGCCTCTTCAACAGCTGTGTTGCCGCCACCGATCACCACGATTTCCTGACCGCGGTAGAAAAAGCCGTCACAAGTGGCACAGGCCGATACGCCAAAGCCCTTGAATTTCTCTTCGCTCTCAAGGCCCAACCATTTGGCCCGCGCGCCTGTTGCCAGAATAACCGTATCGGCGGTGTAGGTCGTGCCGCTGTCGCCGTGGGCGGTGAACGGACGGGAAGTTGTGTCGAGTTTGGTGATGATATCACCGATGATCTCGGTGCCCATCGCGGCGGCGTGATCTTGCATGCGGACCATCAAGTCAGGGCCCTGAACTTCCGTATCACCGGGCCAGTTTTCGACTTCGGTTGTGGTGGTAAGCTGGCCGCCTGGCTCAATACCTTGAACCAAAATTGGGTTCAGCATGGCACGACTTGCATAGACGGCGGCGGTATAGCCAGCAGGGCCAGAACCGATGATGAGAACTTTGGTGTGGCGTGTGTCGGCCATGGCGGGCTTCCCTTTATGGTGCGGCTTTTGAGGCCGTGAATGAGGTGGCAGAAGACTGCGGTCAGCGAAAAGATATAAACGGCATTTTCAGGGGTTGAAAGGGGGCGGCTGAGCGAATAGCTGCGCATAATTATTGCGCAATGTTGAAATATTGTTGCGCGCTCAAAGCGGTTAACGTAAGAAAGGCTCTGAACTTTATGGGGATACTTTAATGGCTGGTGCAAAACTGGACCCGATTGACCGGATGATTTTGGCCGAACTTCAAGCGGATGGCCGCATGACAAACGTGGAATTGGCCAAGCGCGTGGGTATTTCTGCGCCGCCGTGTTTGCGCCGTGTGCGCACGCTTGAAGATGCAGGCTACATCAAAGGATATCACGCTCAGGTTGATGCGCGCGAGCTTGGTTTTGAAGTGCAGGTGTTCGCGATGGTGGGTTTGCAGTCTCAGGCGGAAAATGATCTCCGCGAGTTCGAGCAGCGTTGCGAAGGGTGGCCCTTGGTACGCGAGTGTCACATGCTGAACGGTGAAGTTGATTTCATTTTGAAATGTGTGGCCCCTGATCTGAGTAGCTTTCAATCGTTTTTGACTGGCGAATTGTTGACCGCGTCAAACGTTGGCAGCGTTAAAACATCGTTGGTCATTCGCGGTGCCAAAAATGAGCCAGGCGTGCCGTTTGATGTATTGGAAAGTCGTCTCAACACCGAGGCGTAAGTCGGAAATACTCCGTGGGCTTAGGCGATTTGCTTGTCTGGGCTATGGCCGTCACTGACGATGCGCGGATAGGCCAGAGGGCCGAAATCACTGACGCGTGTGATATGCGGAAAAAACGATAAGTAGAGTTCAAGCATCTGCGCATTTGTTTGCGCGGTTGCTTGCTGGCCGGGGTGATATGTCTCGATACCCATACCGTTTGCGCAGATCACAGCGTATCGCTTCAGCGCAATATGGTAGACCTGAACGGGGCTTGGCGGCATTACCTCAATGACATTCATGCCGTCGATAAGCGCGCGCACAGGCACCAAAGCGCCGTCCGTGCCTAACGTATCTGTGCAATTTTGCCCGCGTTGCAAGACGCGCGCTTTTGGTCCCAGCATGAGATCCGGAGCAGGCCTGCCCATCCCGAAACTGTCCATGGGTAACCGCGTGAGGCGACCCATTTCTGGTGATTGGCCCGGTGCATTTGGAACCAGCGTCAGTGTGCCTTTCCAAAGAACGGTCTCTTGGGTGGTGCGGCTGTTGTGAGAGGCCGTGATTACATCTCCGGGCCAAAGATCTTCAATCGCGCGCGGGCCGTCTGGTGTCGCGATGAGCGTTCCGCGCGCAATTGCCGCGAAGGCGCTTTCGAATAAATCGGATGCGGGTGCGAGTTGTGAAATATCTGCGATCGTGCCGTCAGGCCACAGGAAGCCGGCCTCGTACTTGCGCAGCAACGGCTTGCTGGGGTGACGTGGTGGTTGTGCCGTGAGCGTGCGTGCTGAAACGGCTGTTGGCTTTTTTGAACCTACTTGGGTTATGGGGCGTGGTGGATAATACATCGGCACCTCAAGGGGTTGTTTACGCGGCAGTTTTCTTAGGTTCGGACGCCAGCGAAGATGATGTGGGTGTGGATTGGCGTGGCTCGCTTAAGCGTGTTTTCTTGCTGCTGCGTGACCACGGCATTTGGTGGTGTTGCGCAGTTTCGGATGCTGTAATTAGGCGTTTTATCCATTTGTGGTGCGCGGTCATAGCAAGCTCCGTACTCATTAAAATTTGAGTCAACCTGCACCGCCAATGCGGCGCAAATACGGAAGAAATTGCATCAATTGGGGTATGTTTGGGGCAGGCAGATGGATAATTCACGCCTGCAGCATGGTTTCGCCGCAATAGTTAACGGCAAAAAACGCAAGCAGCTTACAAAGTAATGGCTGAGATCAACCGCCCGTAGTCAGCTTCGCTGTGATGACAGCTGCGACGATAGCTAAAGAAGCGTTCTGGGTCGGTATAGGTGCAATGACGTGTCCATTCTGCGTGTCCAACGCCAGCGTCACGCAGTAGTTTTAGGCCAAAAGATGGTAAGTCAAATTGGTACTTTTGGGGGGTATTTCCGCCAGCAAAAAAACGTGCGTTTTCAGCGTCATGATCCATGAATTCTTCGAGAAACTCTTGACCCACCTCGTAGTTTTCTTGGCTGATGCTGGGCCCGATTATGGCTGTGATATTCTGGGGGACCGCGCCAAGTTTCTCCATTTGCGCGACGGTGTTTTCCAAAACGCCGGCCATTGCGCCGCGCCAGCCCGCATGAGCCGCACCTATGACGCCCGCCTCCGGATCGCTGAATAAAACGGGCTGACAATCCGCAGTGAGAATGCCTAACACGGCCCCTTTGACGTTTGTGACCATCGCATCCGCGCGCGTTCTGTACTCGGCTGCGTGGGGCGATGTGACCACATGAACGTCGGCGGAGTGGTGTTGGAAAACCGTGTGTAACTGTGTGACTGGGACTCCAAAATGTGCGGCGACGCGGCTTCGGTTGATCGCAACGGCTTGGGATTGATCGCTGCTGTCTTGTCCGCAGTTCAGGCCGTGAAACACACCCGATGAAGCGCCACCAACGCGGGTGAAAAACCCGTGGCGACAACCGTGCAGTGCGTCAGATGTGATGACATCAAGGGCCATGAGGGATTAAAACTCCAGTCCGGCAATGGGGCGTGCGCCGTGCGGCGTGATGCCCAATACTTTGAATAGAGTTCCCATTTCGTCAGGGTGGGTCAAGCGCTTATGCGCGGCGATATGCTGCTCAAGGGCGGTGCCGCTGAGTTTGCCAGCAAGGCTTTGGGCGCGCGCAGTGATGCCAAGACGTTCCAGAAAGACACCTTGGGGCGTCATCAAAGATAGCTTTGCACCACTGGCCTTGGTGGCATCTGCCAAGGCCTCAAAATCAACATGGGCGGTGAGGTCGGCAGTGCCAAGATGGGTCAATGGATCAACGGACTTATGGTTTGATAGGGCCTGAAATGTATCGCCGTTGCTGCGCCAATCACCGTAGTCGATCACCAAGCCCATGCCGCCGTTTTGCGCGATATGCTCGGCAAGATGGGACATGATTGCAGTGGCCTGTGGGCAGGTCTCTATGCACATGTCGGGGGTCGTGTCATCCAAGCGATGTTCCAGTGCGGCGATCGGGGCGGCGTCTGACAGACCCATGATCAGGGTGCCATCTCGTGCTGCGATCAAATGCTCGCGCCAGCCGTCTTTGTCACGGGTAAACTGACGGATAGGAAGTGCATCGAAAAACTCGTTGGCGACCGCGAAAAGCGGCAGTTTGGGCAGATCTGTCACCGCTGTGTGATGGGTCATGTTGAACCCTGAAAGGATGTCTAGCTGAGCTTTTTGCAGCACCGGTGATGCTTCGATTAGGTGAACTTCGGCTGCGTCATGAAAGCCTTTAACCCCTTTTGTTGCCCGTAAAATATCGGCCATTAGGGTTCCGCGGCCCGGGCCCAGCTCGGCCAGCGCAAAGCGGGTCGGTGCCCCCTGATCCATCCACGTTTGTGCAAGCGCGAGGCCGATGACCTCACCAAACATTTGGCTTATCTCTGGGGCGGTTATGAAGTCACCAGTCACGCCCAAAGGATCGCGGGTTGTGTAGTATCCCGACGTCGGATGTAGCAGGCAGGTCTGCATGAATTGCGCAATGCTCAGTGGTCCGGTCGCTTTGATCTGTGCAAGCAGATGATCTTTGAGAGTGAGCTCGCGAGCGCCTTTTTCTTCTGTCATCGGAAAGCGCGCCAGATCAAAAAGAGCCCTACAAAGATCATGGGCAAAGACAGAAACTGCCCCATGGTCAGCCCGTATCCGTTGACCTGCCACGCCAGCCCGAGCGGGTTGTTCAGCGTCACAAATTGCGCGTCAGGCTGGCGGACAAATTCGACGGCAAAGCGCGCCATTCCGTACCCTGCAAAGAAGATACCTGTCGCAGTGCCCTGGCGTTTGAGTAGGCCACGGCGGAAGGCAAAATAAAGCAAAACGGCTCCCAAAATGAGACCTTCAAGAGCGGCTTCATAGAGTTGTGAGGGGTGGCGCGCACATGCGCCGATAATACCCTCGCAGGCTTGGGTTGCCTCACCCGGGAAGACTACCCCCCAAGGTGCGTCTGTTGGGCGGCCCCAAAGTTCGGCGTTGATGAAGTTTGAAACGCGGCCAAGGAGTAACGCGGGCGGGACAGCAATTGCCAAGCTATCAGCAAGTGGCCAGAGGGCGACGTTGTTGCGGCGGGTCCAGATGTAGGCCAGTAAAACAACGCCCAAAAAGCCCCCGTGAAACGACATGCCGCCGGTCCAGATGGCGGGAATTTCAAGTGGGTTTTGCAGGTAATAGGCAGGTTGATAGAAAAGGACGTACCCCAATCGCCCACCCAAAATGACACCAACCACGATCCATGTCAGAAGGTCCTCGGCCTGTTCTGGGCTGAACGGGCTTGTGTCTTTTGACCACAAGGCGGGACGGCGCAAAGCGGCGACAATGATGCGCCAACCTATGACGATGCCTACGATGTAAGCCATTGCATACCAGCGAAGAGCGAATTCCATGCCAAACAGAGAGATGCTGAAAATATTTGGCGACAAATTAGGAAAAGGGATCGCGGCGAGCATAAATAGGACCTCCGGCGGTTGTGTTGCGTGTGCGGCCCTTGAGACTGACCGCAATTCTGCCCATATAGGATGTAACAGTTAGCGAAAAGGCCAGACCAAATGCAAACGCGTAACAAAATTATGGACGACATCAGCCAGCTTATGACCAACGCCATGGGTGTAGCCCAAGGTGCCAAGGACGAAGCGGAAAACGCAATGAAATCAATGATGGACCGCTGGTTGGCGGACCGTGAGTTGGTCACGCGCGAAGAATTTGACGCCGTGCGCGCGATGGCTGTGAAAGCCCGCGAAGAGAATGCAGCCTTGCTTGCCCGGCTTGAGGCGCTTGAAGCTAAAGGGAAGAAAAAGGGTTAAGTCGCTCCCTTAATCAAATGGGATTTCGAAATTTGAGCCGGCTCTTCTTTGTGAAGGGCCGGTTTTTTTGTGGTTAACTGTTACGATTGCCATTTAGCTAGCAAAAATAGTGGTAAATGCCATCTTACCCACAAGTTATTGAGGTTATCCCCAAATATTGTCTTTACAGGCCCCCATGCGATGGCACAGCATGTAGCTAAGGGGCGAGCGGCAACCACACCCCCTTGAGTAGGTACCCTAGCGCTAGGTCGACTGCCATCGACAGCGCCAACACCTGAAAGGCCACAAAATGGCACTCTCTGAGCAGTATTTGGACGCCGAAGACCTTCATCCGATTGATATCGTTGAACATCTTGCTGAACATCATGACTGGCAGTTTGATCGCATTCATGATGATCAGATCGCAATGGCTGTTGAGGGGCAGTGGCGGACGTATTCAATTACGCTGGCTTGGGTCGCATCCGATGAGACGTTGCGGTTAATTTGCACGTTCGACATGGAGCCGCCGAAAGACCGGATGCCTGCGTTGATGGAGGCCCTGAATGCGGTGAATGACCGGTGTTGGGCGGGGGCATTTTCGTATTGGGAAGAGCAAAAGTTGATGGTGTTCCGATACGGGTTGATCCTTGCGGGTGGGCAGATTGCCAGCCCCGAGCAGATTGACACGGCGATTAATGCAGCAGTTATGTCCGCTGAACGGTATTATCCGGCGTTTCAGCTTGCGACATGGGGCGACGCCAGCGTTGAGGCTGCCTTACAAACGGCCATTGCGGAAGCTTACGGGCGCGCCTAACTTGCCTTGAAAACGGTAGGGGACAGCTGTGAATTTAGAACAGATTGAACAGCGCGGCATGGTTTTGTTGGGCTGTGGCAAAATGGGCTCAGCAATGTTGCGCGGGTGGCTTACCGACGGGCTTTCGCCGCTAGCCGTGAGCGTGCTTGATCCGTTTCCAAGCGCGTGGCTGAGCGAATGTGGCGTGCGCGTTAATCAGGAATTGTCTGCTAATCCTGCGGTGGTTCTGATCGCTGTGAAGCCGCAAATGATGGGCGCCGCGCTGCCGCAGATGCAAGCGCTTGGGAACGGTGACACTGTCTTTTTGTCAGTCGCCGCGGGGGTGACCCTAGCGAATTTGTCCAGCGTTTTGGGACCGAAAACGCCGATCATTCGGGCCATGCCCAACACGCCCGCCGCCGTTGGGGCGGGCATCACGGCGTTGATCGGAAATGCCGAAACAACGCCCGATCATCTGGATATGGCAGAGGCCTTGTTGCGTGCCGTGGGGCAGGTGGTGCGTCTGGACAACGAAGATCAGATGGACGCGGTCACGGGGGTGTCAGGGTCCGGTCCGGCGTATGTTTTTCACATGATTGAGGCGCTGGCAGCAGCGGGCCAAGCCCAAGGGTTGGGTGCAGATTTGGCGATGCAACTTGCGAAAGCCACGGTTGCAGGGGCGGGGCAATTGGCGGCGGCATCAGAAGAAACCCCATCTGAGTTAAGGGTCAATGTTACATCCCCTAATGGAACCACCCAAGCGGGGCTTGAAGTTTTGATGGATGGGAAAGACGGCCTTGGGCCCTTGATGAGCAAAACAGTTGCTGCTGCAACCGCGCGTTCAAAGGAGCTGGCAAATGGCTGAGATTTCTTTTGATGATTTTATGAAAGTGGACATCCGTGCAGGCAAAGTTGTGCGCGCGGTACCATACCCCGAAGCGCGCAAACCCGCGATCAAACTTTGGATCGATTTCGGGGGCGAAATTGGCGAAAAACGCTCCAGTGCGCAGGTTACCGATCATTATTCGCCCGAGGGACTAGTGGGTAAAACGGTGATGGCGGTGGTGAATTTTCCACCACATCAGATCGGTAAATTCATGTCAGAGGTGCTGGTGCTGGGCGTGAGTGATGCGCAAGGGGGGATTGTGTTGATTTCGCCCGATCAAGATGTGCCAATTGGGGGGCGACTACATTGACTAAACTATTGATTACACGCAACTTACCACAACACGTGCTTGAGGCTGCAAAGGCGGTTGCTGATGTAACGGTCCGCGAAGATCAGTCCCCAATGTCCGCGCAAGAGGCAGCAGAAATGCTGCAAGCTTATGATGTGATCCTGCCCACGTTAGGCGATCAATTCAGCGCTGCGGCTTTTGGTGCGGCGCCAAATCCGCGTTGTAAAATGCTCGCAAATTTTGGGGTGGGTTATAATCACATTGATGTTTCGGCGGCCAATAAGGCAGGTGTTTCAGTATCAAATACCCCTGGTGCGGTGACTGATGCGACAGCTGATATTGCGATGTCGTTGATCTTGATGAGTTGTCGCCGCCTCGGCGAAGGTGAGCGGATGGTTCGTGCAAACGCATGGGATGGATGGCATCCCACGCAACTGCTGGGCATGCATATTGGCGGCAAAACCCTTGGGATTATCGGTATGGGGCGGATAGGCAAAGCAATTGCCCGCCGCGCAGCCGCTGGTTTCGGAATGAGTGTAATATTCTACAACCGCTCAACCGTTGATGCGCCTGAACATGGCACACAGGTGCCCGAGATTTCACAGGTGTTAGGGGCGTCGGATGTGGTTGTACTGGCCATGCCGGCAACGCCGCAAACTAACCGTTTGATGAACGCCGAACGATTTGCACAGATGCAGGCCCATGCACATTTGATCAATATCGCGCGTGGCGATGTGGTGGATGAGGCGGCCTTGGTCGATGCGCTGCAAAGTGGTCAGATCGCCGGTGCGGGCCTTGATGTATATGAGCGCGAGCCAGTTGTGTCAGAGGCGCTTTTGCAGATGGAAAACGTGGCGCTGCTGCCGCATCTTGGCACTGCGGCCCTTGACGTGCGCGTTGACATGGGATTGATGGCGGTGCGCAATGTTGCCGCGCATATCAACGGCACGGCTCTGCCCAATCCTGTTCTGCCGTAAGCTGCGCTGCTAGCTGACTGCTTCGCGCCAATGACGGCGGCAGAGCGAGACATATGTCTCATTGCCGCCAATTTGCACTTGGGCGCCGTCTTTTAGAGCCTGCCCGCTTTCATCTTGACGTACGACCATGGTCGCCTTGCGCCCGCAGTGACAAATTGTGCGGACTTCGCGCATCTCATCCGCAAGTGCCAGCAACGCCGCAGAGCCTGGGAAAAGTTCGCCGCGAAAGTCTACGCGCAAACCGTATGCCATGATGGGCACGTTGAGGTCATCTACCGCGCGGGCCAGTCCCCAAACTTGCTTTTTGGTCAGAAACTGCGCCTCGTCGATGAACACGCACGCACACGGACCGGCCTCAAGGCGCGCTGAAATTTTGGCAAAAAGATCGTCGGTTTCGTCAAATGTGTCGGCCTCAACGCCGATGCCAATACGGCTGGCGATGCGGCCTTCACCGGCGCGGCGATCAAAGCGGGCGGTTAGCAAATAGGTCTGCATGCCGCGCTCAATATAGTTGTGAGACGCCTGCAACAGCACCGTGGATTTGCCCGCGTTCATTGTGGAGTAATGAAAGTAAAGTTTTGCCATAGGGTCTGCTACCCCAAGGATTGTCTGAACTGCAAGATGCAAGACGCGCCAAGTGAGATTTGGCCTTGAAGCGGCGTTATGAATGCGGGACGCTTTGCGCAAATGCCGGTTGGCACAGGTTTATCCAGGAAAGCGCTCAGATGTCTGACACATCTCTTTTTGATCCCGCACAGCTTCATTCAATTTCGCCCGACGGTTTGGTGGGGCAGGGCGATGACGGTCATCCGCCACGTATTTTGATGCTATACGGATCGGTACGCCCGCAAAGTTATTCTCGCGCTGCCGCCGAAGAAGGGGCGCGCGTGCTTGAGGCGCTTGGAGCGGAAGTTCGGTTCTTTGACCCCTCCGGTCTGCCCCTGCCCGATGACGCGGCACCGGAGCATCCCAAAGTGGCGGAGCTACGCGAGCTTGCTTTGTGGTCCGAGGGGATGGTCTGGTCCAGCCCCGAGAGGCATGGCGCGATGACGGCGATCATGAAAGCCCAAATTGACTGGCTGCCTTTGTCGGCGATTGGCGGCATTCGCCCAACCCAAGGTAAAACCCTTGCGCTGATGCAGGTGTCAGGTGGCTCGCAAAGTTTCAACACAGTGAACCAAATGCGCATCTTGGGCCGTTGGATGCGGATGATCACGATCCCGAACCAGTCAAGCATTCCCAAGGCGTGGCTTGAGTTTGAAGAAGGCCGGATGAAACCAAGTGCGCTTTATCATCGGATTGTCGATGTAATGGAGGAACTGGTTAAGTTCACCTACATGACGCGCGGCCGTTCTGCGTATTTGACGGACCGGTATTCAGAGCGGGTTGAAACGGCTGAGGCAGTGCACAAGCGCGTGTCACAAAAAGACTAACCTGCCTTGCGCAAAATAACGCTGCCCACGGAATACCCCGCGCCGAAACTACAAATCAGACCGTGATCACCGGCTGCCATGTCATCAGAGTGCTGTGAAAAAGCGATAATGCTGCCCGCACTGGAGGTGTTGGCGTAGTCTTGCAGAATGTTGGGTTGCTCGCCGTTTTCGGGCACACGGCCAAGGACCTTTTTGCCGATATAATCGTTCATGGTCTTGTTGGCTTGATGTAACCAAAGGCGCTTGAGGTCATCGGCGGCGATGTTCTGATCGGTCATGTGATCAGCGATATGTTTGCTGACAAGCGGCAGAACTTCTTTGAAAACTTTGCGGCCATTTTGCATGAACTGCATGTCGCGGCGATCGTCCATATGATCATGGGTGCGGCGCAAAAATCCGTTGTTGTTACGGATATTGTTTGAAAACGACGTGGCGCATCGGGTTGAGGTGATCTCAAAATGCGGGCCTTTGGCATCCTCGGCGCATTCGATCAAAACTGCCGTTGCCACATCGCCAAAAATGAAATGGCAGTCACGGTCGCGCCATTCCAGATGGGCGGAACAAATTTCGGGACAGATCACAAGAGCCGAGCGGATCGAGCCGGACTTAATCATATCGGCGGCGGCCTGAATGCCAAACGTGGCCGATGAGCAGGCGACGTTCATATCAAAAGCAAAGCCACCGGCCCCGATAAGGTCCTGAATTTCGATGGCAATTGCGGGGTAGGCGCGCTCGTGGTTTGAGGCAGCGCATAGAATGGCGTCCAGATTCGCGGCGGATTTCCCCGCCATATCCAGTGCCTTTTTCGCGGCTTTCATCCCCATTTCCGCCATCAGAGAGGGGGCATCATCAGCGCGTGCGTCAAGTTTGGGATACATGCGCGCGGGGTCCAGAACGCCCTCTTTGTCCATCACATAGCGGTTCTCGATGCCCGATGCGTTGTGAACGAATTCTGCTGAGGAATGCGCTTTAGCGGCCACTTCGCCACTTTCGATATTGGCGGCGTTTTCGGTGTTGAACCGGTCCACATAGGCGTTGAACGCGACAACAAGCTCATCATTGGTGATGATGTTTTCCGGTGTGAAGACCCCGTGGCCTGTGATTGCTGCTGCGTACATAATATATCCCTTTGCCTCGGGGTATTTTTGCGGACAGTCAATGCGTTAGGTCAAGCGCTACGTTACGGCGCTTTGGTACGGTTCGCGTGTGAAGTTTGATTTTTCTGCACGCTTCAGAAACGAAAAAGCCCGCCTAGAACCAATGGTGAGGCGGGCTTTCGTCGTACATTGGAGCTGATTGAAGGCTCAGCTTTCTTGCAGCGCTTTCACTTCGATTTCACCACCTGCGCGTGCGCGCATGGCAAGGGCTGCAGCGTGTGAGGCGGCGGCCGTCGTGAAGTACGGGATCTTGTCATAGAGGGCGACTTTGCGAATTTCGCGACTGTCCTCAATGGCTTGCGCCCCTTCTGTCGTGTTGAGAACCAAGCTGATTGCACCGTCTTTCAGTTGGTCCACCACGTTCGGGCGGCCCTCATAGACTTTGTTGACCAACTCCACGCTAAGGCCTGCTTCCGTCAGGAATTTCGCAGTACCGCTGGTGGCCATCAACATGTGACCCAACTCAAGAAGCACAGTGGCGGCTTCTATCATTTCAGGCGTTTTGTCGCTGTCTTTGATTGAGAAGAACACTTTGCCTTCACCGCCTTGTGGAAGCTCTGTGCCAGCGCCCATTTGCGCTTTGAGGAAGGCCATGTGGAAGTCTTTGTCAGACCCCATCACCTCGCCTGTAGAGCGCATTTCTGGCCCAAGGATCGTGTCCACACCGGGGAAGCGTGCAAACGGAAGCACTGCTTCTTTGACCGCGTAGGTGTTGATTTCAGGATCAACCAGATCGAAATCTGCCAGCTTTGCACCGGCCATGATTTGCGCGGCGATTGAGGCGATTGGGCTGTTCACGGCTTTGGCCACAAATGGCACTGTCCGTGAGGCGCGTGGGTTTACCTCGATCAGGTAGATGTCACCGTCTTTCACCGCGAACTGGATGTTCATCAGACCGACAACGTTGAGGCCGCGGGCAAGCGCTTCTGTCTGGCGGCGTAGCTCTTTGATCGTCTCAGCAGTCAGCGAGTAGGGAGGCAGCGAACAGGCACTGTCGCCTGAGTGTACGCCGGCTTCCTCGATGTGCTGCATGATGCCTGCAACGTGCACATCTGTGCCGTCGCTTAGCGCGTCAACGTCGATCTCAACGGCACCGGACAAGTAGCTGTCCAGCAGCACGGGGCTGTCGCCAGAAACAACGACGGCCTCGTTAATGTAGCGGGTCAAGTGTGCGTCGTCGCGAACGATTTCCATCGCGCGGCCACCCAAAACATAAGACGGGCGGATCACCAACGGATAGCCAACGTCCTGGGCGATCGACATGGCTTCAGCGTCAGAATGTGCAATGCCATTATTGGGTTGCTTCAGCTCAAGACGCTCAACAAGGGCTTGGAAACGCTCACGATCTTCTGCAAGATCAATCGCGTCGGGGGATGTGCCGAGGATCGGGATGCCAGCGGCTTCAAGACCGTTTGCAAGCTTCAACGGGGTCTGTCCGCCGAATTGAACGATCACACCGTGCAGGGTGCCGTTCTCTTGCTCAACGCGCAGGATTTCCATGACATGTTCAAATGTCAGCGGCTCAAAATAGAGGCGGTCCGACGTGTCATAATCTGTTGAGACAGTCTCGGGGTTGCAGTTGATCATGATGGTTTCATAGCCCGCGTTAGTCAGCGCGTAGCACGCGTGGCAACAGCAGTAATCAAACTCAATCCCTTGGCCGATCCGGTTTGGACCACCACCCAAGATGACAACTTTCTTACGCTCAGACGGGCGCGCCTCGCATTCGGGCGTGCCCATGATGGGCGCTTCGTAAGTGGAGTACATGTAAGGCGTTTGTGCCTCAAATTCGGCAGCACAGGTATCGATACGCTTGAACTGTGCGACCACGCCAAGGTTCTGGCGGGCGCGGCGTACGTTGTCTTCGTCGCGGCCTGTCAGGGTGGCAAGACGCGCATCTGTAAAGCCCAGCATTTTGATTTTGCGCAGAGCGTGTTCGTTGGTGGGTAGACCGTTCTTGCGAATGCCTGCCTCGGCGTCGATGATTTCGCGGATACGCGCAAGGAACCAAGGATCGAATGCTGTTGCTGCGTGAATTTCGTCGTCGCTCAGGCCTTCGCGCATTGCTTGGGCAATCACGCGGATCCGTTCCGGTGTCTGTTTTGCCAGTGCTTTTACCACTGCAGATTTCTCAGGCGCGCCTTCGATTTTGATCTCGTCAAAGCCAGTCAGACCCGATTCCATCGAGGCCAACGCCTTTTGCATCGATTCGTGGATGGTCCGGCCAATGGCCATCGCCTCGCCCACGGATTTCATCGCGGTGGTCAAATAAGGCTCGGAGCCCGGGAATTTCTCAAAGGCGAACTTTGGAATTTTGGTGACCACATAGTCGATTGTGGGTTCAAAGCTGGCGGGTGTGACGCGGGTGATGTCGTTGTCCAACTCATCAAGCGTGTAGCCCACGGCCAGCTTCGCGGCAATTTTTGCAATCGGAAAACCAGTCGCCTTGGAGGCCAGCGCGGAAGAGCGTGACACACGCGGGTTCATCTCAATGACAACCATGCGGCCGTCTTTAGGGTTCACCGCCCATTGTACGTTTGACCCACCTGTTTCAACGCCAATTTCGCGCAAAACGTTGATGCTGTGTGTGCGCATCAGTTGGTATTCTTTGTCCGTCAGGGTCAGCGCAGGGGCAACCGTGATACTGTCTCCTGTGTGCACGCCCATCGGGTCAATATTTTCGATTGAGCACACGATGATGGCGTTGTCTGCTGTGTCGCGCACAACTTCCATCTCGAACTCTTTCCAGCCCAAAAGTGATTCATCAATCAGGATTTGATTGACGGGCGAGGCATCAAGGCCGGTTTTGCAGAAGTGCTCATAGTCATCGCGGTTATACGCAACGCCACCGCCGGTTCCGCCCATCGTGAAGGCAGGGCGGATAATCGCGGGCAGGCCGATATCTTCGAGGGCGGCCATACATTCGTCCATGGTGTTGGCGATTGTGGCGCGCGGGTTTTCGATGTTCAGGCGGTCCATCGCTTCACGGAACAGCTTACGGTCTTCGGCCATTTCGATGGCTTCGCGTTTGGCGCCGATCAGCTCAACGTTGAATTTCTCGAGGACACCCATGTCATCAAGAGCCAACGAGGTATTCAGGCCCGTTTGACCGCCCATTGTGGGCAACAGCGCGTCGGGACGCTCTTTCTCGATGATCTTGGCAACAACCTCTGGGGTGATCGGCTCGATGTAGGTGGCATCGGCCAGGCCGGGGTCTGTCATGATGGTGGCGGGGTTTGAGTTAACCAAGATAACCCGGTACCCTTCTTCGCGCAGTGCCTTACAGGCTTGGGCGCCAGAGTAGTCGAACTCACAAGCTTGGCCAATCACAATAGGCCCCGCTCCGATGATCATGATTGACTTGATATCAGTGCGCTTTGGCATGGCAGTGCCCTCGGTTGTGATTGCAAATTGTCGTGCGTTATAGGCATCGCGCGACGCGTTGCAAGGGGATTGGCACGCTGTTCTATAAAACAATGCAGCACCGCGTGCACGCGCGCATTTTCCTTGTGCCTTTTGCGGCTGGTTTGCATGTGCCACCCGCAGGTAGGCGTGTTTGCGGCGTCATGGTCCTGCAATGGGGGTAAATGCGGGTAATTATGGGGGATTGGCGTTGGAATTGGGCGCTTTCCCTTGACTTTACGGGGTAGGCGCGGTGTATCGCGTCAGACCTGATATTCATGGGAAAGAGCCGATTATGCACGCCTACCGCAGCCACACTTGCGCCGATCTAAACAAATCAAACGTGGGCGAGACCGTTCGCCTGTCCGGTTGGGTGCACCGCGTGCGTGATCACGGCGGGTTGTTGTTCATCGATTTGCGCGACCACTACGGCATCACACAAGTGATGGCCGATCCCGATAGCCCCGTATTTGCCGAGCTTGAGAAAGTTCGCAGCGAATGGTGTATTCGCATTGATGGCAACGTCATGGCGCGGGATGAAAGCCTTGTGAACCCCAACATCCCAACTGGCGAAATTGAGGTGTTCATCCGTGACATCGAAGTGCTGGGCGCGTCTGCTGAGCTGCCCTTGATGGTGTTTGGTGAGCAGGAATACCCCGAAGAGACACGTCTGAAGTACCGCTACCTCGATCTGCGCCGCGAAAAATTGCAGCGTAACATGGCGACGCGGTCGGATGTGGTGGCATCCATGCGCAAGCGTATGTGGGACTTGAATTTTCGCGAATATCAAACGCCGATCATCACAGCCTCAAGCCCAGAGGGCGCGCGTGATTTCTTGGTGCCTTCACGTCTGCACCCGGGTAAATTCTATGCGCTGCCCCAAGCGCCACAGCAGTTCAAACAGCTGATCATGGTGTCCGGCTATGACAAATATTTCCAGATCGCACCGTGTTTCCGCGACGAAGATCCCCGTGCGGACCGCTCGCCTACTGATTTCTACCAACTCGATCTTGAGATGTCGTTTGTTGAGCAGCAGGACGTATTTGATACGATCCAACCTGTTCTAACAGGTGTTTTCGAGGAGTTCGGTGGTGGACGCACTGTAGATCAAGAGTGGCCGCAGATTTCATATAAAGATGCGGCCCTTTGGTACGGCACCGACAAGCCAGACTTGCGCAACCCGATCAAAATGCAGGTTGTGTCCGATCATTTCCGGGGATCAGGTTTTGCCATTTTCGCCAAACTGCTCGAGCAAGACGGCGCTGAAATTCGCGCGATCCCTGCGCCGAAAGGTGGATCACGTAAGTTTTGTGACCGTATGAATGCCTTTGCGCAAAAAGAAGGTCTGCCTGGGATGGGCTACATCTTCTGGCGCGACCAAGGTGAGGGGATGGAGGCAGCGGGTCCGCTTGCCAAAAACATTGGCCCCGAGCGCACAGAAGCAATTCGTCAGCAACTGGGCCTTGGCGTGGGCGATGCTGCATTCTTCTTGGGCGGTAAGCCGAAGGCGTTTGAAGGCGTGGCTGGCAAAGCGCGCGTTGAAATTGGCAACGAGCTTGGCCTGACCGACCTGAACCGTTTTGCGTTCGCTTGGATCGTGGATTTCCCGATCTATGAGCGTGATGAGGAAACTGGCAAAATCGATTTTGAGCACAACCCGTTCTCAATGCCCCAAGGTGGCATGGATGCGTTGGATGGCAATCCCGAAGATGTGCTGGGCTACCAATATGACTTGGCCTGTAACGGCTATGAGTTGGTGTCCGGTGCGATCCGGAATCACCGCCCAGAGATTATGTTCAAAGCGTTCGAGATTGCGGGTTACGGCAAAGACGAAGTCGAAAAGCGTTTTGGCGGTATGGTTAACGCGTTCCAATACGGCGCGCCTCCCCACGGTGGATGTGCGGCGGGTATCGACCGGATTGTGATGCTTTTGGCGGATGAGGCCAACATTCGTGAAGTGATTATGTTCCCGATGAACCAGCGCGCCGAAGATCTGATGATGGGCGCGCCGAATGATCCGATGAACGAACAGCTGCGCGAGTTGTCGTTGCGTGTGATTGATCCTGAATGAGCCTAAATGCGTGGCGCCCTGTTGCTCTGCCTGAACGGGTAGAATTGCGTGGGCGCTACGTTACGCTTGAGCCTTTATCCATCGATCATGAAGACGGCTTGATTGCTGCCTTCTCCGAAGACATTGACGGAAAGATGTGGGATTGGTTGCCTACTGGGCCTTTCGCGGGAACCCAGTATCGGGCGTGGCTTGATGCGGCTCGGATCACTAATGACCCGCTGCATTTTGCTGTGCGTATGGAAAATGGGCGTCTTGGCGGTACTTTGTCATTGATGCGTATTGATCCCAAAAACGGTGTTGCCGAGGTTGGGTGGGTAACGTTTGCGCCAAGATTGCAACGCACCCGTGAAGCAACAGAAGCAGTGTATCTGTTGATCAAATGGGCGTTTGAGGCTTGCTATCGCCGGTTTGAATGGAAGTGCAACAGCCACAACCTTGGATCACGCCGCGCTGCGGAACGGTTTGGCTTTTCCTACGAAGGCATTTTACGCCAAGCAGTTGTCGTCAAAGGCCGGAATCGCGATACGGTTTGCTACGCGATGATTGACGGTGAATGGCGACAGTTGCGCGATGCGTTTGAGACTTGGCTAGATCCGGACAACTTTGATGCGGACGGTCATCAGATTAAATCGTTACGCGACCTGACCGCACCAGTTTTGGTAAGCCGAGATCCCGCTCTTTAGAAATTATTCTGGCTGGGCCTAACCTGCAAAGACACGCTCGAATATTGTGTGGCTTTTTGCCAAATTGGCTGGGTAAAGCTTGTGTCTGTCTCGATCGCGGTGTCGCGGGCGAAATCTGCGGACGCGCCAATAAATGAGGCAAGGATGCCAACGGCCAAGAATGTGGCGCCCGTGGTTAACACGATCCAATCTACAGCCCCCTTTGAGCGCGTATCTGCGTTTGCCCACAACTTTTGTGCCAGCCTTTCCATCTTGAACACCCCACAATTAACAACCAACATGCTGATATGTTTGGTGCGCAAATGTGGCAGGTGTTTGGTGTCCTCGTGCCGATAAGATGAATTTACGTTTCAGTTACATCTTTTGGCCGCGCTAAATGACTGCGCGCGCGTTGAGGCGGTCTTGGACAAGTCCCGAAAGAGCCGCGATCGCGTTTGGCAGGTGGCGACCCTCGGTGCGTGCGTCGATCACATTCTCCACAGCAATGCTAAGCTCGCGGTCTGAGGCCGTGCGTGCTACGCCGCCGGTGAATTGTGATGTAGTCGAGCACACGCGCGTCCGTCTCATCACCAAGTACATCAGCGATGTGTGCCATGTCATTTTGGTAAGCAATCCTGTCGGGTACGATAATTTCATCACTCACACTGCGCGGACCAGAAGGGCGTCTGTCATCTGGCAAGTGGCTGAGCACCGCGTCTTGAAAGGCTGCAAGACTGGTCAGCGGTTTTTCCAAAAAGCCATCCGCACCCGCAGCCAGCGCCATATCTTGGCCATTTGGATCACCGCTGGTGCCCAAAATGACATCCACGCGTGGGCTCGCATTTGCCAGATCTTCAAGCAGGTCGGCCCCGCTTCCATCAGGAAGGCCGATATCAATGACGATCACCGATGGCCTGTAAACTTAAAGATGGCGGCGCGCTGAAGTCAGGCAATCCGCCATTCTGATGCGCGCGCCTGAACGCAGGCACATCAACCGAAGGGCCTCACAGGCGTAGCGGCTGTCTTCGACAACCAGAATGGTTTGTCCCAAAAGAGGGCGGTCGTTGGTGGCTTTGGGGGTGGTCAGATAGTCATCAAGGCTGGGCATGGGAGTGCTCCGCTGCGGTTACTGTTGAACGATTTACGCCGTCAGAAATACGGGCGCATGCCTAACAGCGGGTTAATGTGCCGCGCTTGTGATGACTTGTTTCTGGCGGCTCATCCGCCCATAAACAGGCGAAATACTGACTGGAGACCCCACTATGATTGGCCGCCTAAACCATATCGCCATCGCCGTTCCTGACCTTGAGGCTGCGTGCGATCAATACCGCAATACGCTTGGCGCCAATGTAGGTGCGCCGCAGGATGAGCCGGATCACGGGGTGACTGTTGTGTTCATCGAGCTGCCGAACACCAAAGTGGAGTTGCTGTATCCCTTGGGCGAAGATAGTCCGATCAGAGGGTTTTTGGACAAAAACCCCGTCGGGGGCATCCATCACATGTGCTACGAAGTCGACGATATTTTGGTCGCTCGTGACAGGCTAAAAGCAGATGGCATGCGTGTTCTGGGCACAGGTGAGCCAAAAATTGGCGCACACGGAAAGCCGGTTTTGTTTTTGCACCCCAAAGACTTTAACGGCTGCCTTGTCGAGCTAGAACAAGTCTAAGTGATTTAGAAAGGCCTGCCCATGTCCATCACCTCTGCTATCGTTTTGTTTGCCGTGATCTGGTTCATGGTGTTCTTTTGTGTGCTGCCTTTGCGCATGGTTACCCAAGGCGACACAGGCGAAATAGTGCCCGGCACACATGCGTCTTCGCCAGCGGATGCGCAGATTAAACGGAAAGCCAAGATCACGACTTATTGGGCGATTGGGCTGTGGATTGTCATTGCGAGCACGTTGGTGTCTGGCCTTTTGACAGTTGAAAGCATCGATATGTTCAATCGCATGGGGCCGGGTTCTGGCTTGCCACAAGCGGCGGGCTAAGCGCGGCTTTGCAGGGTGTGAAAAAGGTGTGTGAAAGTCGCGGCGCCCAAAATTGGGACCAGTAAGTTCAACATTGGTACGGACAAGACTACGGCCATCACACCGCCTGCCAGCCAAATTCTAAGCGGATGTTTACGGCGCAATTTCTTTGCTTCTTTGAGGCCGACACGCCGCGCGGCCACAAGTTGAAAATATTCCCGCCCCAGTAAAAAGCCGTTTAGTCCCCAAAAGATCAGTGGCGCGAATGGCAAAAAGATCAGATAGAGCACCAAGGCCAGAAGATTAGCGCCTGCCATCACGGCCAAAAACCCAAGCGAGTCCCGCATTGTTTGTGCAATCCCGAGGGGCGTTGCAGGGGGTAAATGTGGGAAGTGGCGGGCCTCAACAGCATCTGCAACATCCTCAAGAAAAAGCCCTGTCACTGCGGATGCAACAGGCACCATCAGAAACACTGACAGGACCGCTATCAATGGGACCGCAGCCCAGCTAATGGCGCTTTCCACCCACGTAACTGTGCCGATCCACGGTAGATTGATCTGATCAGGTAGCAGCCAGCCAATGCCCCAGATCACAGCCGCCCCGAGGCCAATGAGTGTCACAATCGTGAGAGCGATTGACTTGGCAGCAACGCCCCAAAACGCAGGATCAGAAAATTGCGACGTAGCACGTAGCACCGCCTGAACGATCACGATGCAACCCAAGTGGTTATGCTGTCCACGTCGGGACGCGGGCGTTCGGGTGGCGGATTTGTCTCTGTGCCCAAATGGATCAACCCCGCGATGCGCTCGTGCGGTGCAAGCCCCAGATGTGTCTGCGTGAACTCTGCGTCATGACTGGCCGGCCCCGACAGCCAGTTTGCCCCCCAGCCAGATGCAAGCGCCCCATTGAGCAGCGCCAGACAAACAGCACCCGCTGAATAGGTTTGCTCCAGAGGCGGAATTTTTGGGGAGGGTTTGGGGCTTTCAACAACAGCTACTGCAAGATGTGCGTTGGCGTATTGCGCGGTTTGTTTGGCAATGATCGCGGTGTCATCTGTGCGCGCGCTTATAAATTTCTCAACCTCAGCCGCGAGGCGCAGCAATGCGGGCCGCTGCAACACGATAAAGCGCCACGGTTCAAGCTTGCCATGATCGGGCGTGCGCGCAGCAATGGTCAAAAGGGCGCGCAGATCATCGTTGCCGGGCACCGGGGTGGTAAGGGTCTTTGCAGGGCGTGAGCGGCGTGATTGCAAAAAAGCCAAAGCGGCGGTATTCGGTGCGGGCATGACGGATCCTTTGTAGCGCCTTCGCCCCTATGTTGCGGTTTGGGCGCGCGGGTTCAAGACGCAGCGCGCGCCTGGCGCCTTTTGTGCATGCGGAACAGCAGTGGTGCGAGTATCCGGTCATAGACGAAAACTGCTATTGGGTGGATGACGGGCAGAGCCACCAAATGTGCAAGCCAGCGAAAACGCGGCATTTCCCCCCATAAAATAGCAAAGGCATCCACACCGGCCACAAGTTTTCCCTCATGCAGCACATGAAGGCGCTTGGCCGCTTCATCAGGTGTTAGGCCAAGGGCATTAAGGTCCGTCGCAGTCAGGTCCGTGAACGTCAGCGGCAGGGCCTTAGCTTGCGCATAGCGGGCGTATCCGTTGACCTCGCGCGAGCAAATTGGGCACGATCCGTTGTATATGATCTCTGTCTTTTCCATATTTAGCAGATAGTCTTGGCTTTTGGTTTTGACAGGGGGTGCGGCGAAAGGGGCTGGCTCTTTTTGTGGCGCTGCTGATAATGTGCGGGACAGTTTTGGGACGTAAAGGACGTTTGAGTATGCGTGTTTGGTTGGTTTTTGCACTTATGTTTTTGGCTGCGTGCCAACCGTCTGGGGTAGATAGTAGCAAGCCTTCTTTTGAAGGTATTCCTGAACAAACGGGACAAAGCAGCGATGGCTCAGCCCTTGGGTTGCGCGCGGGCACGCAAGCGTTTGCGCGCGCGGTAGCACGGGTTGAGCCTGTTGCCGAGCGGATGTGCGCGCGTTCCACCAAGGGGCTGAATTGCGATTTCAAAATCCTGCTTGATGATAATCCGCGCAAACCGCCGAATGCATTTCAAACTCTTGAACGGTCTGGCAGGCCTGTCATCGTGTTTACGGCGTCCCTGTTGGCCCGTGCCCATAACGATGATGAGATTGCCTTTGTCTTGGGGCATGAAGCGGCGCATCACATCAAAAACCATCTGGCACGCCAGCGCACCAATGCCATCGCGGGAGCGGTGCTTTTGGGTAACTTGGCTACCCTGACGGGTGCGGGTGCCATTGGTGTGCAAACGGCTCAGGAACTTGGGGCGGCTGTGGGCGCGCGCAGCTATTCCAAAGATTTTGAGTTGGAAGCAGACCGTCTGGGCACAGTGATCACCGCACGTGCGGGGTACGACCCTGTGCTTGGTTCTAAGTTTTTTACGCGCATTCCTGATCCGCGGGACCGCTTTTTAGGAACGCACCCGCCGAACGCGGACCGTGTTAAGGCCGTGCGTGATACTGCCGCTAAACTGTAAGGTATCGCTGACTTAGCGTGTGTTCACAGCACCCCAAAGGTCATACTCAGACGCCTCATCCACGGTCACGGATACGATTTCGCCAACTTGTAGGGCGCCGGTGTTTTCGTCGATGAAAAGGTTGCCATCAATCTCGGGGGCATCGGCTTTGGTTCGGCATGTGGCCACGCCGTCCTCATCGATGTCATCAATGATCACATCCATTGTGTGCCCCACTTTTGCGGCAAGCTTTTGGGCGGAAATGGCTTGGGCTTTCTCCATGAAACGGTTCCAGCGGTCTTGTTTAACTTCCGCTGGCACATGGTCTGGCAACGCGTTTGATCGCGCACCGTCCACGTTTTCATATTGAAAACATCCGACACGATCGAGCTGTGCTTCATCAAGCCAATCGAGCAACGTCTGGAACTCGGCCTCGGTCTCGCCCGGATAGCCCACAATAAACGTAGAGCGCAGCGTGATGTCGGGGCAGGTCGCCCGCCAAGCTGCGATTTCGTCTAAGGTTTTTGAGGCCGCAGCGGGGCGCGCCATGCGTTTTAGTAAATCAGGGTGCGCATGCTGAAACGGAATATCAAGATAGGGCAGAACACCACTTGTAGGGTCCGCCATCAAGGGGATCATGTCGCGCACGTGTGGGTACGGATAGACATAATGCAGGCGGATCCACGCGCCAAGTGTTCCCAAATCACGGGCCAAGTCAGTGATATGTGCGCGATGACCGCGATCTTCGGCATGTTTTATGTCAACGCCGTAGGCCGATGTGTCCTGACTAATGACCAGTAGTTCACGTACTCCTGCATCGACCAGCTTTTCGGCCTCACGGATCACCGCATGAGCAGGGCGACTTACAAGGCGGCCGCGCATGTCAGGGATGATGCAGAACTTACACTTGTGGTTACAGCCTTCGGAAATTTTCAGGTAGCTGTAGTGGCGCGGTGTCAGGCTGACGCCGGTCGCGGGCAGCAGATCGATGAAGGGATCAGGCGCAGGTGGCACAGCCGCATGAACCGCGTCCAGAACCTGTTCATACTGATGGGGGCCAGTGACGGCCAAAATATTGGGATGATGTTCGCGAATATAATCAGGCTCCGCGCCCAGACAGCCGGTGACAATCACCTTACCGTTTTCAACCAAAGCCTCGCCGATGGCATCAAGGCTTTCGGCCTTGGCGCTGTCTAGAAAACCACAGGTGTTCACGATGACAGCATCCGCACCGGTATAATCTGGGCTGATGGCATAGCCTTCTGCACGCAGGCGAGTAAGGATCCGTTCACTATCAACCAGCGCTTTCGGACAGCCAAGAGACACCATTCCAAGGGTAGGCTGGCCACTGCGTGGTTGCTTACCAAAGCGCGCTTGTGGCGCCAGATCGGGACGAATGTTTGGAGGGTTCTCAGCCATTTGACGCTCTTTCATAAAAAGAGGCGCGTCCTTGTGAAACGCGCCGCCCTTCGGTCTTTCGTGTTATTTTGTTCAAAAATATCCCCGCCGGAGGCATGTGCCACAGCGCACAAAATATTACCGACGGCGATCGCGGCGCGATGACATGGGTTGGAATGCTACGCCGACGTGCGCCTCGCAGTAGGGCTTGCCTGCTTTCACGGGAAGTCCGCAGAACCAGAAATCTTCGGTCGAAGGGTCACCAACCGGCCACTTGCACGTGCGTTCGGTCAGTTCCATCAAGCCAATTTTCTTGGATTTTTTCTCGATTTCGTTGACCTTGGCGAGAGCCTCTGGGCTGATCTCATTCGCGGACGGCTGAGGTGGCAAGGGCTGCCCCGCGGGAATAATTGCACGGCGACCAGCGACTTTGGGCTGCGGGGGCGGTGCAGCACTCTCAGTCTTTGGTTGCGGCTTCGCTGCGGGCACCGGCGCGGGTTTCTTGCCCTCCGCTTTGGGCGCTTTTTCTTTTGCGGCGGCTTTCGCACCTGCACTACCTGCACGATTTGACAGGCCAAGGCGGTGCACCTTGCCAATAACAGCGTTACGGGTCACGCCGCCAAGCTCTTTTGCGATTTGGCTGGCCGATTGTCCCTCGCCCCACATTTTCTTCAGGATTTCGACGCGTTCATCGGTCCAGGACATTCAATGTTCCACTTTATGTTAGGGCCCGTTAGGGAGGGGCTTGAGTTCTCTGCCACAGCGCTATTCTAGTCAGGCAGACCAGCAGATACAACCAACCAAGGTGCCTTTTCAATGACTGATAGCAACCTGAGTTTAGGGCAGCTGGGCGCACGCCGTTTTGGACGGGTCAATTGGCTCGGTACGCGCACGTTGGCCGAACGCGAAATTCGCCGATTTTTGAACGTTTGGACCCAGACTTTGATGGCTCCAATGATCACGGCGGGCCTGTTTTTATTGGTGTTCAACTTGGCGGTGGGCCCACGGCGAGGGGACGTTATGGGAATGCCATTCATGGTGTTTATCACGCCGGGTGTTTTGATGATGACCGTGATCCAAAATGCATTTGCAAATACATCGAGTTCAATCTTGGTGGCGAAAGTTCAGGGAAATATTGTTGATACATTGATGCCACCACTGTCTGCGGTAGAGATGGTGTTGGGGTATGTGGCTGGTGCGATCGTGCGCGGGCTTATCGTAGCGGTTTGCATTGCTATTGTAGGTCTTGGGTATTTTGGCGTTTGGCCTGCGCATCCGCTTTGGGCTTTGATGTTCGTTGTGCTGGGCGGTGCTTTGATGGGCGGTCTTGGCATTATTGCCGGTACTTTCGCCAATAAATTTGATCAAATGGCAGCAATCACCAATTTCATCGTGACGCCGTTGGCGTTCTTGTCAGGTACTTTTTATTCGGTCAGTGACCTACCACAGGTGATGTATGTGTTAAGCCACGTAAACCCGTTTTTCTATCTGATCGATGGTGTCCGATACGGTGTGTTGGGTATTTCTGACAGCTCACCTTGGCTTGGTCTGGGCGTATGTTTGGCAACGACTACCCTTATTTTGGGTGTCTGTTGGTGGTGGTTTCGTACGGGCTACCGGATCAAAGCTTAGCCTGGCCTTCGCGCCATGCCAAAAGAAGTGCTCCAGTAAGAATTGTGATGGCACCTAGGATTGAGATTGCGTTCGGCATGATGTCGAAAATTACCAAGTCGTAAATGGTCGCGAAAACCAGTGTGCTGTAGCTGAACACAACAATGAAGCTGGCCTCTGCGCGCTTCATTGCGTTCACAAAACATGTCTGGGCGCAGGCCATAAGTGCGCCAAGGGCTGCAAGCGCAATCCATTGCTGGACTGTTGGAGGATGCCAAAACGCGATGACTGCAACTGATGCTACGATGCATCCGATAAAATTATTGGTTAGTAGAATTTGAAACATCGGCTCGCGTCCTGACAGCCGTTTAATGAAAATCAATTCAACACCCAGAAAAAACGCGGCCCCAAGCGCCAAAAGTGCAGCTGGCTGAAAACTATCTGGTCCCGGACGCAACAATATGAACGCGCCGGTAAGGGCGATTGCTGCCGCACTCCAACGCCATGGCCCAACTTTTTCACCCAGTAGTAACGCGGCCAAAGCCATACCAAACACTGGATTGAGGAAGCTAATGGCTGTCGCGTCCGAGAGTGGGATATAAGCGACAGTAGCAAACATCAGGCACACCCCACTGCCACCAAGGCTTGTGCGGCCAATGTGAAGTCCAAGGTTTGGCTTTGTGTTAAGGTGCCGCCAAAATGCCGGCAACGTCATGCAAAGTGCCAAGAACGCAAAAACAAAACGACCATGGGTAATTTGTACCGGGTGCAGCGGTGCCCCAAGAGAATTTGTTCCAAGCGCTTTGGCCAGCACGGTGGTTGCCGCTATAAACATTGTGGCCGTTATCATCAAAACAACAGCCACCAAGTTTGAGCCATTCACCTCAGGGAGGGGGGGGAGGAATGACCTGATTTGCGCTTGGGGATGTGTTTGATGTCATGCCATGGGGCTTGTCGTTTTTTGCTAGACCTGTCCACAATTTTGTTTGGCTGTCTCGGATTGTTTGCACGAGGTGTCGCAGTAGAGAAATCAACAGTGCCTTTTTCCAAGCGCAAGGTGGCTACAGGCTGGCCTGCAGAGCGGGGCAGTTCACGTGGGTCCGGATCATAAGACGCGCTTTGATCCAGGGCTGCGCGCATTAAACTGCGGCGGCGCACCCACATGGCGAAACAAATTCCAACAAAGGTCGCGATGAAATACGTCATCCGCCCCGATAGCATGTCATTGATTAAGAAATCGTTTGTCTAAGTCTTACTCAGATCTGCACAGGCCAGCTTGCATTAATCATGTCTAACTTGACAGGTTCGCGGGCTTAGCCCATCCCTTGGCACTCGCATAATTCAAAAGGACGCTATGCTATGATCCCGTCTATTCTTCCCACCTATAATCGTGCCCCTTTGACGTTTGTCAAAGGTGAAGGCTCTTGGTTAGTGGAAGCTGACGGCCGACGCTTTTTGGATATGGCGGCGGGCATTGCGGTGATGTCTTTGGGACACCGTCATCCAGCGGTTGTTTCAGCACTTTGTCATCAGGCTGAAAACCTCTGGCACACATCAAACCTGTATCAGATCGAGGGGCAGCAGACCCTCGCCGATACGCTTGTTGCGCATACATTCGCGGACACTGTTTTCTTCACGAACTCAGGTACCGAAAGCTGTGAGCTAGCAGTCAAAATGGCCCGTAAGTATTTTCACGCCCGCGGTGAGGATCGGACAGAAATCATTGCGTTCAACGGCTCTTTCCATGGCCGCTCAAGTGCTGGTATCGCGGCAGCAGGGTCTGCGAAGATGACCGAAGGCTTCGGCCCTCTTTTGCCAGGATTTACCCACTTGGACATTGGCGATCATGACGGCTTACGCGCGGCAATTACAGATAAGACATGTGCCGTAATCGTTGAGCCTGTCTTGGGTGAGGGCGGGATCATTCCGGTCCCTGAACAATGCCTTAAGGGCCTGCGTGACCTGTGCGATGCCACTGGTACTTTGCTTATCTTGGACGAAGTCCAATGCGGTGTCGGTCGTACAGGTAAGCTTTTTGCGCATGAATGGTCCGGTATTTCACCTGATATCATGATGGTCGCAAAAGGTATCGGTTCCGGATTTCCGCTGGGCTGTGTGCTAGCGACGGAAAATGCGGCAAGCGGCATGAGTGCGGGAACCCACGGCAGCACGTACGGTGGCAACCCGCTTGGGTGTGCGGTCGGCAATGCTGTGATGGATATTATCGCGCAAAGCGACTTTCTTGATGACGTAGAGCGCAAAGGTACCCTTCTGAAAACCTTGCTTGATGATCTTGTGGAGAAACACAGCGCTGTTTTTGAACTGGCGCGTGGGGCAGGCCTCATGGCGGGTCTTAAGTGTCGGTTGCCTGTTGGTGATGTGCTTAGCGCGAGCTACACCCAAGAGCTTTTGGTGGTGCCAGCAGGTGACAACACATTGCGACTTCTTCCGGCGTTAACCGTAACTGATACAGAGCTTAAAGATGCCGTCGCACGCCTTGATCGCGCAGCGGCCAGTCTGTCGGCCTAACTTCTTTTGTTTTCAAATATCCCGGGGGACCGAGGGCAGTGCCCCCGCTTCGCCACTTACAAGGGGAAAACCCATGAACCACTTTCTTGATATCCACAAAACATCCGCTGAAAATTTGCGCGCGATGATCGATAGCGCAAAATCGGTGAAATCGGCGCGCGCTGGGCTGCCCAAAGCCGCACCTGATCAGGACTTGCCCCTCAAAGATCGAATGGTGGCGTTGATTTTTGAAAAGCCATCAACACGGACCCGTGTCAGCTTTGACGTAGGCGTGCGCCAAATGGGCGGCCAAACAATGGTGCTGTCAGGGACGGACATGCAACTTGGTCATGGTGAAAGCATCGCGGATACCGCGCGTGTTTTGTCCCGTTACGTCGATATGATTATGATCCGCACGTTTGAGGAAACAACCCTTTTGGAGCTGGCCGAGCACGCGAGTGTTCCCGTGATAAACGGGCTGACAAACCGGACACACCCCTGCCAGATCATGGCGGATATCCAAACATTTGAAGAGCATCGCGGCCCCATCAAAGGTAAGAAAGTTGTCTGGTGCGGTGACGGAAATAACGTTTGCGCATCGTTCTTGCACGCGGCGGGGCAATTCGGATTTGACCTTACCTTCACGGGCCCTGAGCCGCTTGATCCTGAGGCTGAGTTTGTTGATCTTGCGCGCGCCAAGGGCAGCACCGTTGAGATCATTCGCGACCCGATTGAAGCGGTTCAAGGCGCCGATCTGGTGGTGGCTGACACATGGGTTTCGATGCATGACAGCCAAACCACAAAAGAACGCCGCCACAATCAATTGCGCGGGTATCAGGTTAATGATGCTTTGATGGCACATGCCAAAGACGATGCATTGTTCATGCACTGCTTGCCTGCCCACCGTGAGGAAGAAGCAACATCTTCGGTGATGGACGGAAAGCATTCGGTCATTTTTGACGAGGCTGAAAACCGGTTACATGCGCAAAAAGCGGTCATGCGTTGGTGCATGCAAGGGTGAGCGGCGTCGCCTATCTTTTGCGGGGCTTTGTGCGTAGGGTTGGCTCTGCTTGGGTCGGGTCTTCGGGCCATGGATGTTTGGGATACCTTGCGCGCATGTCTTTGCGGACATCCGCGTAGGAGCCTGCCCAAAACCCCGGAATATCCATTGTGGTTTGCAGAGGTTTTCGTGCAGGTGACAAGACAGTCACCTTTAGAGGCTTGCCGCCGACAGTTGGATGTTTAGTAACACCGAAAAGCTCTTGTAGCCTGACCTTAATTTCTGGATCAGCCTGCGAATAATCGATGGGCCGTCGGTCACCAAGCGGCGTTGTGAAATGTGACGGCACAAGCTGGTCAAGCGCTTGGGTTTGCTCCCAATTCAAACAATTCCGCAACGCTTCAAGCGGGTCAAACCCCTTCCAATCCGCACTTGTGCGCACGCTTCCAAGGTAAGGAGCAAGCCAGTCCTCAAGGGTGCCGAGCAAGCCGCTGTCACTCAGGTCTGGAAATGCGCTCTCGCTATTTTCGCGGGCCAAAATCACGCGGGCTTGAAATCGCTTCGCAGCTGCGGGCAGATTCAGACCGATCATTCGAATACCGTCGCACATCGCGCGGTTCATCTGTGCCACGTCCACGTTTTTCCAAGCGCGATCCTCTAGGATACAGGCCCCAAGTCTCAGTTGTTCGCGCGCCATCACGCGGCTTTCTCTGCGGGACCATTCACACACAGGATGCCACACGAATTGCTCGGGCATGATTGCGCGCAGTTCGCTTTCACTGATCGCAATGGCTTGGCGGGTCTTTGCATCGCGCGGGTTACCATCGGTATCTGTCACCACGGTCAGCCGCTGTGTGCCGATGGGATCACTGTCAGAAACAACAGCGCCCTTGCCACCAGACAAGACAAACCTGTGGGCTTGGCCCGCACGCCGCAGGCCAATGCGGTCGGGATAGGCGAGTGCGGCCATTTGCGCAGCCGACAGCCCTTGGTCTGGACCCGCGAGCCGCGTAAGGCGTTTGGCCTCAATGCGTGCCGTGGCCAGCGCGCTTTGGTTAACAGCGCGGGCGTTTGATCTTTTGGGGTCGCTTAGTGCACGAATGCGTAGATTAAGGTCAGCGCCCGCACCATGAAAGCCATTCATCAGTATATCGCGCCCTGACAGCAGTGCAGCAATCGGTGCTGCACCTTTGCCCGCGCGCGCCACCATATGGGCCAGCCGCGGGTGCACCGGTAGAAGCAACAGCGCGCGGCCATGATCTGTGATCCGTCCGCTTTTTAGGGCGCCAAGCGATGTCAACAGAGCGTGTGCTTCGGCAAGCGCACCCTGAGGGGGCGGCGTGAGAAAAGCCATATCTTCGGGGGATGACCCCCACGCGGCCAACTCAAGTGCAAGGCCAGCAAGATCGGCGGCTTCAATTTCAGCAGGCGGAAACGCAGCAAGCGCGCCGTGCTCCCCTTTGGTCCAAAGTTTGTAGGCCACCCCTTCGGCGACGCGTCCCGCACGGCCGGCCCGTTGTGTGGCTTCGGCGCGGGTGACGTGATCGGTCACCAATCGCGACATGCCAGAAGCGGGGTCAAAACGCGCGCGCCGTGAGCGGCCTGCATCAACAACCGTGCGCACGTCTTCGATGGTCAGCGACGTTTCCGCAATGGACGTTGCCAGCACAATCTTGCGCCCTGTTTCGGCGGGCATGATTGCGGCGCGCTGCGCTTTGCAATCCATTGTCCCGTAAAGTTTGTGCACCGCACAGCTTTTGTCCAACCGGCCTTCAAGGGCCCGGGCGACGCGCGTGATCTCTCCCTGACCGGGCAAAAACACTAGCACACCGCCCTCAGGTTGCTCGGTCACCGCCTGCACGATTAGATCAGCACAAGCCAGTTCAAGCTTTTTGTCTTTCTTCAGGGGGGCATCAAGCCAACGCTCTTCCACGTCAAAGGCGCGCCCTTGCGAGGTAATGATCGGTGCGCCCAGCATTTTGGCCACGGGCTCTGCATCAAGCGTGGCAGACATCACGACCAGTTTGAGGTCTGGCCGTAGTGCCATGCGGCTTTCGTGCGCAAGCGCCAAGCCAAGGTCCGCGTTGAGAGACCGCTCGTGGAATTCATCGAAGATCACCGCGCCAACGCCCTCAAGGCTGGGGTCTGTTTGGATCATGCGGGTTAGAATACCCTCTGTCACCACTTCGATACGGGTGTTCGGGCCTGCTTTTGCCTCGCCGCGCATCCTGTAGCCGACCTGCTCGCCCACGGGTTCGCCAAGGGTGTCTGCCATACGCTCTGCAGCGGCGCGGGCGGCAAGGCGGCGGGGTTCAAGCATAATGAGCTTTCCCTCAAACGCACCGCCTTGCAACAGGGCCACGGGAACCCGCGTGGTCTTGCCCGCCCCGGGGGGCGCCTGCAAAACAAGCTGGCCGTGCTGCGCGATGGCGGCGATCACATCGCTGATAACGTCTTCGATGGGTAGTCTCATGCAGACTGGTTTACGGGGCAGGGCGGTGGGGCCACAACCTCAAACTCGCGTGGGCCGCAGTGTTGGCAGGCGCTAGACATAGGCGGCGCCTCGGGCCATGAACGGCATATGGATTTGATAGCTGAACTTCCCAAAGGCAATCGGCGCGCGTTGGCGCGGGCGATTACGCTGGTTGAAAGCACACGGACGCAGGACCGCGATGCGGCTTCGGAGTTGATGGCGCAACTGCCTCGTGACCGCCAAGCGCTGCGCATTGGTTTGTCGGGCACGCCCGGTGTCGGCAAGTCGACCTTCATCGAAAGCTTTGGCTTGCATTTAACAGCGAAGGGTTTGCGTGTGGCTGTGCTTGCGGTGGATCCCAGTTCGGCGCGGTCAGGCGGTTCGATCCTTGGCGACAAAACCCGCATGGAGCAATTATCCCGTGATCCGAACGCCTTTATCCGCCCTTCGCCGAGTCAAACCCAACTGGGTGGTGTTGCGCGTCGCACCCGTGAGGTTGTGCGATTATGCGAGGCTGCGGGCTTTGATGTGGTGTTGATCGAGACAGTAGGCGTCGGGCAATCTGAGACGATGGTCGCGGATATCTCAGATGTGTTTGCGCTTTTGATGGCACCAGCGGGGGGCGATGAGTTGCAGGGCGTAAAGCGCGGCATCATGGAAATTGCTGATCTGGTGATTGTGAACAAAGCCGACGGTGATTTGAAGTCGGCAGCGACGCGCACATGCGCAGATTATGCAGGCGCGCTTCGGCTTTTGCGCAAGCGAAGTGGGGACCCAGTTGGATTTCCCAAAGCTTCGATGGTGTCAGCATTGACTGCCCATGGATTGGATGAGGTCTGGGCCGATATCAAAGCCCTGCGCGATTTCAGGCAGCAGTCGGGATTTTGGCAAACGCGGCGTCAGGAGCAAGATCAGCGGTGGTTCGACCAAGAGTTGCATTTTGGCCTGCTTGAACTTTTACACTCTGACCCAAAATCAGCCCAAATCGTTGAAAACGCGCGTGAAGCGATTCACCAAGGAACTCGCACACCGGTGCGCGCCGCTGCACAGATTCTGGCCAGCTTTCGCAAAACCTAGCGTAGCTTGGGTGAAATAAGCCACCACATTCGGGGTAAAGGGTGGATTCAAGTCTTGACGCTTAGGTCGCAGGCTTTTAATGCAAGCTAATCGAATTTGACGGCCCGCTGCCATGCGCGGGTCTTATCCGTTTAAGAAGGGGATATCCCATGTCTCGCGTTTGCGAATTCACAGCTAAAGGCCCGATGACTGGCAACAACGTCAGCCACGCCAAAAACCGTACGCGTCGTCGGTTCCTGCCAAACCTTCAGGACGTGACACTCCGCTCTGAAACACTTGGTCGCGATTTTAAATTCCGCGTCAGCGCTGCTGCTCTGCGCACCGTTGATCACCGCGGTGGTCTGGATGCGTTCATGGCAAAAGCAAAAGACGCTGAGCTTTCTGCAAGCGCGTTGAAGCTCAAAAAAGAAATCATGAAAGCAACGGCAGCAGCCTAAGCTTTTTGATTTTGCCGAATTTAGCCTCGCATGGGTTCCATGCGGGGCTTTTTCTTTGCGCTATTACCTGAATATGCACGATCTCGATTGTACTGTTACTGCTCACGATGCGCGCTTTTGCCCCTTTTGAGGACGGTCCGACATTGCTATTCACCACGTCATGAAACGTATGTCCGCCCTTTTGTTGAGCCTGCTGCTGCTGGTCACTGCCCAAAGCAGTGCCTTTGCGCATGGTCGGATGATTGTCGCGGATCAATTCGTCATTTGCTCGGGTCAGACACTTCGCGTTGTGAATGTGGATGTGCACGGCAACGAAGTAAGCGTCCGCGAGGTCTGCCCTGATTGCGTCCAGCTAAGCGCGGCCAGCATACCGGATGCGCCTGCGGTCGGTTTCGATGCTGACGTCTGGCATGTCAAAGTAGTCGCCGTGCGGCCACTAGCGGTGTCAAAAGCGGCCCTTAAACGTAACAGAACCCGCGGCCCGCCCTGTGCGGTGTGAATTTTCCAGCAAATTTACATCTATAAGGACGACTGAAATGAAAAAGACACTTTTGACGACAGCTCTGCTGTCTGTGATGGCGACCGCCTCGCACGCGCATATGATGATTGAGGATGCCTATGCTCTTGCGGCTTCACCAAATGCCAAGGCGGGCGCTGCGTTCATGGAGATCACGAACCACAGCGAAACGGCTGACCGGTTGGTGGCAGCCAGCAGCGACGTGGCAGCCCGCGTGGAATTGCACACTCACATCGAAAAAGACGGGGTGATGCGCATGACTGAATTGGAAGGCGGCATCCCGTTTGAAGCGGATGAAACGGTCTTGCTAAAACGCGGGGGGATGCACGTGATGTTCATGGGGCTGAACCGCTCGCTCAACGATGGGGACTTGGTTGAGGTCACGCTATCGTTTGAAAATGCTGGTGATGTGACAATCGAAGTTCCGGTAGATCTGAACCGCAAACCGGATCCAGATGCCCATGGTGCGGGTCATTCGGGTCACAACCATTAAGCTAATCGCTGTACGATTGCTGACCAAATAAAAAGGCGGGCCTATGCGATCCGCCTTCTGCCATTACATCAGTGGGGTGCTTTATGAGCAGTATGCCTCAGCCGTTTCGCCAAAGCGTTTGTATTTTTGCCAAAAACTTTCGTGTGTGCCGCGGTCTGATTGGCGCATGTCTTGGGCGCGCTGTGGGTCATCAAAGAACTTGGCCGCCTGCCGTTGGTCGCGCCGTGTCAGCGTGATGTCCGCCGCACTTTGGATGCAGCCACACAGTTGATAGGACACGGCCTCACGTGCTGATTGAAGGCACGCGTTCTGGATGGGTTTCGCTACAACCGGTGCGGCCATACCAACAGGCAACGTCGCCGCCGTTAGAGCTGTGATCAGCAATAGGTATTTCATCTGTCTGCCTCGATCCAAACCGAGCGCCGTGATGTTTCACTATCCGCCCGAAAGGTTAATCCGTAACGTTCAATTGCCACGTTTTGCGCTAATTTTCAAATCACGATTGCACCGGCCCCTGCGGCACGTGGTCAAGGCACATCAATTGCCATTGACCCACCTGTCATTCCGGCACATATCCTTTTGCCATGAGCACAGATTTGTCACACATCCGCAACTTCTCGATCGTGGCCCACATCGACCACGGTAAATCAACTTTGGCCGACCGTTTGATCCAAGAGACGGGCACGGTGCAAGATCGCGATATGAAAGCGCAGTTACTCGACTCAATGGATATTGAGCGCGAGCGCGGCATCACGATCAAGGCCAACACAGTGCGGATCGAGTACAAAGCCAATGATGGTGAAAACTACGTGCTCAACTTGATCGACACCCCCGGTCACGTTGATTTCGCCTATGAGGTTTCCCGTTCTATGCGCGCCGTTGAAGGCTCGCTTCTTGTTGTGGACAGCACCCAAGGTGTGGAAGCACAAACCTTGGCCAACGTGTATCACGCTATTGAAGCGGATCACGAGTTGGTGCCTGTGCTGAACAAGATTGATCTGCCTGCGTCTGATCTTGACCGCGTTGCAGAACAAATTGAAGACGTGATTGGCATTGATGCCTCTGGCGCCATTGCTGTGTCCGCCAAGACTGGACAAGGCATCCGTGAGACGCTGGAGGCTATTGTGACCCGCCTGCCGTCGCCGAAGGGTAATCCTGATGGCACGCTGAAGGCGATGCTAGTGGATTCGTGGTATGATGCGTATCTGGGCGTAATTGTATTGGTCCGCGTGATCGATGGCCGCCTGAAAAAGGGCGACCGCATTAAGTTCCTTTCAAACGGCACCACCCACCACGTTGACCGTGTTGGCGTGTTCCGCCCTGAAATGGAGCCTTTTGACAGCCTAGGTCCGGGCGAGATTGGCTTTTTGACAGCTTCGATTAAGCAGGTCCGCGACACGCGCGTGGGTGATACGATCACCCATGACAAGAAAGAAGTTGAGGCATTGCCGGGCTTCAAACCTGCACAGCCCGTGGTGTTCTGTGGGCTTTTTCCTGTTGATAACGCTGAGTTCGAAGATCTGCGCGATGCGATTGAAAAGCTTGCGCTGAATGATGCGTCTTTCTCGTTTGAGATGGAAACATCTGCCGCGTTGGGCTTTGGTTTCCGCTGTGGGTTCCTTGGATTGCTGCACCTTGAGGTCATCCGTGACCGCATCGAACGTGAGTATGACATTGAGCTGATCACCACCGCGCCGTCGGTTATCTATCATGTGTATGGGCGTGATGGCTCTATGATTGAGCTGCATAACCCCGCTGACATGCCTGATCCTGCCACAATCGATCACATCGAAGAGCCGCGCATCAAGGCGACTATTTTGGTGCCGGACGAGTATCTGGGTGATGTGCTGAAGCTGTGCCAAGATCGCCGCGGTGTTCAGCAAGACCTGACCTACGCGGGCTCGCGCGCGATGGTTGTGTATGATCTGCCGCTCAACGAAGTGGTGTTTGATTTCTACGATCGCCTCAAGTCAGTGACCAAGGGCTATGCCTCGTTTGACTATCAGATGATCGGGTACCAAACGGACCGCTTGGTGAAAATGTCGGTGTTGGTAAACGACGAACCTGTGGATGCGCTTTCAACTATGGTGCACACGGATCGCGCAGAACAGCGTGGGCGCGCTATGTGCGAAAAACTCAAGGATTTGATCCCGCGCCATATGTTTAAAATCCCAATCCAAGCAGCGATTGGTGGCCGTGTGATTGCGCGCGAAACCTTGTCTGCGATGCGCAAAGACGTGACTGCCAAATGTTACGGTGGTGATGCGACGCGTAAGAAAAAGCTGCTTGAAAAGCAGAAAGCGGGTAAGAAAAAGATGCGTCAGTTCGGCAAAGTCGACATCCCGCAAGAGGCGTTTATTTCCGCCCTCAAAATGGACAACTAGATGCCAGTGCGGTTTTGCCATGCGGGTAGCACGTCACCTGCTGCAGGCTTTGCTTCATAAACGGCTCGTGCGATTGCGCGGCTCAAACACAGCGCCGCCGCTTGCCCAATTTCAAAAAGCGCCATGTCATCAAGACTGGCGCTTTTTTCATGTCCAGTTGAGACACCAAACACCAAGTCCCCATCAAATGGACTATGCGCGGGTACAATCGCGCGTGCGATCCCATCATGGGCCGCCACAGCCATGCGGTGACATTGCGCTTTGCTGAGCGGTGCGTCTGTCGCAACGATGGCGATCGTTGTATTGCCGCGCGCGTCGGGCGGGGTGAGCTTGTGACTTTGGAAAAGCCCATGGCCTTGCGCATCGGGTACCATGCCCAAACCGCCAAACTCGCTGTCGATCTCGAATGGTGCGGCCCAGAAATGTGGCCCCTCTGGGACGGTAACGGAGCCAACAGGATTTGCTGCGACCAACGCGCTAACGGTGAAGGGGCCACTTGCCCCTTCGATCACCATGCTGGCTGAGCCAAGCCCGCCTTTTTCGTGACCTGTCAGGGCACCCGTGCCGGCACCAACGCTGCCTAATGCGAAAGACGTTGATGCATTTGCATAGGCTTCTTTGCCCAATGACCGGTAGGGGTTGTCGGCCCAGTTTTTGTCACCGCCGTTGAGTAAATCAAACAGGATCGCCCCAGGTACGAGCGGGACGCGCGTGTCTCCGACTGCGTATCCACGCCCGTCCGCATAAAGTGCGTCCATCACCCCCGAACACGCGTCCAAACCAAAGGCAGACCCGCCCGACAAAACCAAGGCATCCACCGCAGCCACAGTTTTATCAGGTGCAAGAAGGTCCGTTTCACGCGTACCAGGTGCACCGCCCATCACATGCACAGACGCAGTGAACGGTGCATCCGCGCAAAGCACTGTGCTTCCTGATTTAAGGGCGTCATCTTGGGCGTTGCCGACCTTTAGGCCAGCCACATCGGTGATCAGATTAAGGGGACCGGTCTGCATGTTTCGCCTCATTTGATGTGCGGGAAGGAAGGGTGGGCGCAGCGGCCAGTAACGCGCGGGTATATGGGTGTTTGGGGGACGTATAGACGTTTTCTGTCATGCCTTGTTCTACAATTTTACTGTCTTTCATTACCATTAGGCGGTCCGTAATTGTGCGCACAACCGATAGGTCGTGGCTGATGAAAAGATAGGCTAAATCGCGCGTGCGGCATAGATCAGCCAATAGATTGAGCACCTGCGCGCGGACAGACACATCCAGCGCCGAGACGGCCTCATCGAAAATGATCAATTCTGGCTCAATAATTAGCGCACGTGCGATGGCCAAACGCTGTCGTTGCCCGCCTGAAAATTCGTGAATGTATTTCTGTGCATCGTCGGTGGCCAGACCCACATCGGTGAGTGCTTTGGCAACTGCCGTCTCGCGGGCTTGTCCGGTCGGAGGGTGATCCAGCAGGTGAAATGGCTCGGTGATCAGACGTTCCACTTTGTGGCGGGGATTAAAGCTGCCGTAGGGGTCTTGAAAGACCACCTGCATTTTGCGCCGGACCTTATGGTTCGGAGACTTGCCCGCAAAAACAGCCTCCCCGTCCAGGGTGATCCGTCCTGACTGCACATCCTCCAACCCCAATATAGCGCGGGTCAGGGTGGACTTGCCACACCCGCTTTCGCCAACCAACCCAACTCTTTCGCCGCGGTTCAATTGAAAGCTCACATCGCTTACAGCGCGGTGCTGTTGGGGTTTTCCGAACAGTCCTGTGCGGGCGGTAGGATAGTCCCGGACAACGCCTTCGACTGACAAAAGCGGTTGTGATTTCTGTAAAGCAGGCAGATTTACCTGATGGGTGGAGGCGGCAAAAAGCGCTTTGGTGTAGGGGTGCTGCATGTGTTGGAAAATGCGTTGCGTTTCACCCGCCTCAACAACACGCCCGTTTTGCATGACAACGATCTGGTCAGTCATGTCCGCGACCACGGCCAAATCATGGGTGATTATCATCAGCCCCATGCCAAACTCATCCACTAAGCCTTTGAGCAGCTCTAGAATGGTCGCTTGAGTGGTTACATCAAGCGCGGTGGTAGGCTCGTCCGCGATCAGCAGTTTGGGCCGCAAGGCGATAGCCATAGCGATGACAACACGCTGGCGCTGTCCGCCTGATAACTCATGCGGGTAGCGTGTTAGCGGAAAGTGATCATTGGGCAGACCGACGCGTTCAAGTGTTTGGGCGGCGCGCCGGTAAGCTTCGTGGCGTGTGGTCTTCTCGTGAATACGGATCGTCTCGCTGACTTGTGCACCGATGGTTTGAACCGGATTAAGGGCTGTCATCGGCTCTTGAAAAACCATACCAATTTCGTTGCCACGTATGGTGCAAAGCTCAGCTTCAGACGTCTGCAGAAGGTCGCGGCCCCCAAACTTAATCTGACCAGTTGTTTCAGCGCCCTGCGGCAACAGCCCCATAACGGCGAGGCTTGTGAGGGACTTGCCAGAACCACTTTCACCGGTAAGGGCCACAATTTCACCGGCCTCAATTTTTAACGCGACATCGTCCAAGATCGGAGTGCCGTTGATCGATAGGTTTAGGTTTTCAATTGTAAGTAGGCTCATGACCGCGCGACCCGAGTACGTGGATCAAGCAGGTCGCGCAGGCCGTCTCCCATTAGGTTTAGCCCCAAAACAGTCAGCACAATTGCGCCCCCCGGGATCAGTGCCGTGTGCGGTGCGATGCTGACGAGGGTTTGCGCATCAGCTAACATTCGCCCCCAAGAGGCGGTGGGTGGCTGTGCGCCCAGACCGATATATGACAGGGCTGCTTCTGCCAGAATTCCGAGGCTGAATTGAATGGTGCCTTGTACGATCAGCAAGTTCGCCAAGTTGGGAAAAATGTGCTCAACCGAGATACGCGCGGCAGATTTACCACTGACGCGGGCGGCCAGAATGAAGTCGCGCTCCCACAGGCTAAGCGCACCACCGCGGGTGAGGCGGGCAAAAACAGGTATGTTGAAAATGCCGATGGCGATGATTGCATTAACCGCCGATGCGCCAAACACGGCCGTGATCAAAATGGCGATAACAAGGGATGGAAATGCGAAAATCAGGTCGTTTCCGCGCATGATAAACTCATCGATGAAATGACCATGCCGCGCGGCGGCCCACAACCCAAGGGGCACGCCCAAAACCATGCCGATGCCCACTGCGACAAGCGCCACAGTGATGGATGTCCGCGCACCCATCATGATCATCGATAGGATGTCGCGTCCGAAGTGATCCGTGCCGAGCCAGTTTGCAGCGTTTGGGGTTTTGAGTTTGTTTCCCACATCGAGGCTCAGAATATCGTAGGGTGTCCACAGGAACGACAGTGCTGCCGCAATCACAAAAATACCGCTGAGAACGGCGCCAATGATTAGCCCCCTCATGATCGCTGCCTTAGGCGCGGATCAACGGCGGCATAGGTCAAATCCACTAAGAAATTCACGATGATGACTGAAAACACCAGCAGCATCACAACGCCTTCGACAACGATCAGGTCCCGCGCAGATATGGCTTGGAAGATCAGCCGGCCCAAGCCAGGCAAGAAGAACACTTGTTCGATTACGATGCCACCTGCCAGCAAGAATGAAAACTGAAGCCCCAAGATTGTCAGCACAGGAATTAGCGCGTTTCGAACTGCGTGGCGCCAAAGTGCTTGGCGTTTACTGAGACCCTTGGCGCGGGCCGTCCGAATGAAATCTTCGCCTAACATATCGAGTAATGACGAGCGCATCACGCGTGCAAGGATTGCTGCCTGGGGTAGGGCCAGTGCAATTGCTGGCAAGGTTAAGGATTTCAGTCCAGGCCAAAACCCTTTGTCCCACCCCACAAAACCGCCTGCGGAAAACCACCGCAAATTTATTGCAAAGATTAAGACAAGGATCATCGCAAACCAGAAATTTGGAATGGCGACGCCAAGTTGTGTTGCGCCCATGATTGCCGTGTCGCCTGCACCGCCGCGGCGCGAGGCTGCAAAGATGCCTGCGGGGAATGCGATGAGTGTCGATAGAACCAGCGCGTAAATAGCGAGTGGCAGCGACACCCAAATGCGATCAGTGATCAAATCAGATACCGGTGTGCGGTAGGTGTAGGAGGTGCCAAAGTCACCCTGCAACATCCCGCTGACCCACGTTAAATATCGTTCTGGCGCAGATGCGTTTAGCCCCAACTGGACGCGCAGTGCCTCCACAGCCTCGGGTTGTGCGTTGAGGCCCAGCATGAATGCAGCAGGGTCGCCAGGCACGATTTCGATGGTCAAAAAGATAATCATGCTGGCCACGATCAAGCTGATCAGGAGAGAGGCGCAACGGGAGAGGGCATAGCGAAGCATGGTGTAGGCGGGGCCTCAATTCAGGCAGAGAAAGCGGGGCCGCATAGATCTACGCGGCCCCGTTTGAAGTTTAGTTGGTCCAGCTAAGACCCGTCAGGTCAACCGCAGCGGTTGGTTGATTTTCCCACATGCCCTGCAAATCTGCTTTTGCAATTGTGGGATAGGCCAGTTCAAAAAGATAGCCGTTCACGTAGTCCTCAGAAACGATGGTCTGTGCCTGCGCCATCAAGGCGGCGCGCGCATCGGGGTCTGTTGCTTTATTCAGATCATCCATCAGTGCTTGGAACGCAGGGTTGTCATACTGAAAGTAGTAGTCGGGGTTTGCATAAATTCCGATGTCCATCGGCTCGGTATGGCTCACGATTGATAAGCCAAAGTCTTTGCCGCGGAACACTTCTTCAAGCCACTGAGCCCATTCAAGATTGCTGATTTGCGCATCAATACCAACCTCGCGCAATTGTGCCGCGATGATCTCACCGCCGCGCCGCGCGTATGAGGGGGGGGGCAGTTTGAGGGTTGTGGTAAAGCCATCGGCAAAACCTGCTTCGGCCAGCAGTTTCTTGGACAGCTCTGGATCGTATTGCGAGTTGCTAGTTAGATCGACATAGTTAGGGTTGTGCGGTGCGAAGTGCGTGCCGATGGGCGTGCCAAGCCCAAACATTGCGCCGTCAATAATGGCTTGGCGGTCAATCGCGTGCGCAACTGCCTTGCGGACCAGCTTATTGTCAAAGGGGTGCATTTTGTTGTTGGTCGATAGAATGGTCTCGCCTTCGGTATTGCCCTTCAAGACCTGAAAGCGTGGGTCTGCTTCAAATTGCGGGATGTTTTCGGGTGCAGGGAAACCTGCAAAAGCGTCGACATCTTCTGCCATCACAGCGGCGAATGCGGCTGTTGGGTCAGAAATGAAACGGAACGTTGCGTTCTGAATGGCGGGTGCGTTGCCCCAATAATCAGCGTTACGGGTCAGCTCAAGGCGGTCACCCTGCACCCAGTCCAAAAAACGGTATGCGCCGGTGCCTACGGGTGCGGTTGCGTTTGTCTCGGCACTTTCGGGCGCCACGATTACCGCATCACCCCACGCCATGTTGAACAGGAAATTGCCGGTCGGCTGGCTCAGCGTGACTTTGACGGTTGTAGCATCAATCACGTCAACCGCAGCGATATTGGCAAACAGCCCTTTTTGGGCGTTGGTGCTGTCCTCGGCGCGGGCGCGGTCGAGGCTGAATTTCACGTCCTCTGCATCCATCGTAGTTCCGTCGTGAAATGTCACATCCGTTTGCAGGTTGAACGTATAGCTGAGCCCGTCTGCGGAAATGTCCCACGACTTAGCAAGGCCGGGTACAACTGCCCCATCTGACATGAACCGTGTCAGCCCTTCAAAAACGTTGGAATACATCACGCTATCAATGGCTTGAGCGGCGGCACCTGTGGGGTCGAGGTTCGGTGGCTCAAGCTGGATCGCTATGGTCACGTTGTCTTGCGCATTGGCCAAACTCGCCATCAGCGCGAACGCGCTAACGGTAATCAGGCCCTTGTTAAAGATGGTCATGTGTCTCTCCCCATGCTGGTTAATTTGCCCGTTGACGGGGCTTAGTCATCTTTTGGCAACAACAGCGCGGCCAAACTGCGCGCCATCACCTTAATACTATCGATCATATCATCAACGCCCACGTATTCGTCCGGCTTGTGCGCCAGATCCAGAATGCCGGGGCCGTATGCGACACAGTTTTTCAGTTTGCCGATCCGGTCGATGTGCTTCTGGTCGTATGTGCCAGGCGAGGCGACAAACTCGGCGGGTTTGCCCATCACATGCGCAATTTCAGCAGCCACGGTCGCGGCTACGGGCGCATCACGGTCTGTCATCGACGGTAGGACATGGTTTAACTCGCGCATAGCGTAGTCAAAATCGGGCCGGTCGCGGCGCAGTTCTTCCAGCAGTTCTTTCACTTCACCGCGCACCTGATCCAGAGGTTCCTCAACCAAAAAACGGCGGTCAATGACGATGCGGCAACTGTCGGGCACGCAGTGGCTGGGCAGCGCGGTGCTATCTTTCAGTGTTTCAGCTTGGCCGCCGTGAATGGAGTTGATGTTCATCGTCGATGACCGAGCACCTTCGGGCACTACGGGCATATCGGTGCGGCGCGCAGCCATGGCGGGGAACAGGTCGCTTTCAAATTTGTCCAGCACAGCGCCCATGTGGCGCACGGCGCAATCGCCCAAGAACGGCATAGCGCCATGGGCAATCTCGCCAAATGTTTCGATCTCGGCCCACCAGCCGCCGCGATGCCCTAGGCATACGCGGTCTTTGTTCAGCGGTTCTGGGATAATGACGTGCTGCACCCGCTCGGTGGTGAAGTACCCTTTTTCGGCTAGATACGCGACGCCGCCATAGCCGCCTGATTCCTCATCGGCAGTGCCAGAGATTTCAATTGCCCCGTGAAAATCCGGAAATACTTCGATGAAAGCTTCCGCCGCGATGATCGAAGCGGCCAGTCCGCCTTTCATGTCGCAGGCACCCCGCCCATAGATTTTGCCGTCGATATGTGCGCCGCCAAAGGGGTCTTGCGTCCATCCTTTGCCGACCTCGACGACGTCTGTGTGCGAGTTGAAATGAACGCAGTCGCCTGTGTGCTTTCCATCCCGTCGGGCAATTATGTTCCAGCGCGGATAGGCCTCACAATCGCCGGGGGTGCCGTGGGCGCGGATCAGCTCAACATCAAAACCCGAAGCACGTAGACGGGTTGCTAAAAATTCACAAATATCCCGGTAGTTTTCACCAGGTGGGTTTAGCGTTGGGATACGGATAAGATCGCCTGTCAGCTGGATCAGATCGTCACGTTTGCCCTCGATAACTTGGGTAAGTTGGGGTAGTGATTTGCTTTGCTGATCCATCCTTTGAGTATGACAGTAAAAAACACGGTATCAATACCGTATAAATACGGGTAGCTAAAAAACATGCAGAGCGCTGACATTCAAATTGCTTTTGATGCCGCTCCTATCGGGCTGGTGCTGTCCGAGGGGCGTGTCATTCGTGCGTGCAATGAAGCCTTTGCAACACTTGTAGGGTATTCCAAAAATAGCTTGGTGGGCCAGTCTTTTCGTATGTTTTACGGATCAGACGCCGAGTTTGAGGCGATCCGTGATATTGGTCTTCCCGCGCTTCAAACAAGCGGTACGTACAGCGATGAACGTCTCGTGCTTCACAAGGATGGTCATACGGTTTGGAGCCGTTTTCGTGCCCGCAGCCTGACGCCGGATGATCCGCTTGCGCGGCTGGTGCTGAGTTATGCTGCCATAAGTGAGCGTTCTGATTTGGTGCAACTCACCCCGCGTGAACGGCAGGTTTTGGGTTTCATGGGGCAGGGAATGACGAGCAAGGAAATTGCAAAGACCCTAGAGTTATCACCGCGCACCATCGAGGATATCCGCGCGCGAATGATCAAACGCCACGGGGTTAAACGTGCCTCTGAATTAGTCGCCCGTATGATGATGCGCGGTAAATAGCGTCATAATTTTGGGCCTTCTCAAAACACACTTTTGCTAACGTGAAATGAGCAGTTGCAGGGAAGGTTTTGCTTGCGCTTGGGCTGAAACATGACGCCCTATAGCGTCAAATTATGATTCCCCAAATGCTGAAGGACCCGACAAAAATGGCGCGCGACTATTTGAAAAAAGCCGATAAAACTGCGGAAACTGGAGCGTCTGACGTACGCGATACGGTTCAGGAAATTCTGGCAAATATTGAGGCCGGTGGTGATGCGGCGGCTTTGGAATATGCGGCTAAATTTGACAATTATGATGGCCCTGTTTTGCTTAGCGAAGAAGATATTGCGGCAGCCTGCGCCAAGGTTTCTCAAAAGCTGAAAGATGACATTGCTTTTGCTTATGAGAACGTGCGCCGTTTTGCTGAAACGCAAAAAAGCACAATGAAAGACGTCGAACTTGAGGTGCGCCCTGGCTTGATCGCGGGTCAAAAGGCCATCCCGGTAAATACTGCTGGCTGCTACGTACCGGGCGGGCGTTACAGCCACATCGCAAGTGCTATCATGACCGTGACGACCGCAAGTGTGGCTGGATGCAAAAACATTACTGTTTGTTCGCCGCCCCGCCCAAATGAAGGCATTGCACCTGCTATTATTTACGCGGCCCAACTGTGTGGCGCGACGCGCATTCTATCAATGGGTGGTGTGCAGGGTGTGGCGGCCATGACGTTTGGCCTTTTTGGTTTGCCAAAGGCTGACATTTTGGTCGGTCCCGGCAATCAGTTCGTGGCTGAAGCCAAACGCATTTTGTTTGGTCGCGTAGGCATTGATATGATTGCAGGCCCGACAGATAGTTTGATCTTGGCCGATGAAACTGCTGATCCGTTTATCGTGGCGACAGACTTGGTGTCACAGGCCGAACACGGGTATAACTCGCCGGTTTGGTTGGTCACAGACAGTCGCAAATTGGCGCATAAAGTGATGGATTTGGTGCCAGGTCTTATTGAGGACTTGCCAGAACTTAACCGCGATAACGCCTTTGCGGCGTGGCGTGACTATGCCGAAGTGATCGTGTGTAATGATCGCGAAGAAATGGCGGCAACATCCGATGATTACGCGCCTGAACATCTGACGGTACAGGCTGCTGACATTGATTGGTGGCTTGATCGGCTGACGTGCTACGGGTCGCTCTTTTTGGGCGAGGAGACGACTGTTTCGTTCGGTGACAAATCATCAGGAACCAATCACGTTTTGCCCACTTCTGGAGCCGCGAAATATACAGGTGGGCTGTCCGTTCATAAGTACATGAAGATCGTCACATGGCAGCGCTCAACCCGTGAGGGAGCCAAGGACGTTGCGATCGCGACGGCACGAATTTCAAGGCTTGAGGGTATGGAAGGGCACGCGCGGTCTGCGGACGTACGCCTTCAGAAGTATTTCCCTGAGCAAAACTTTGACCTATCCGCGCAGGATTGAGCGCGCTAGCGTAGCACTAACGCTGGGCATTTAATTGTCCACGACATCTGGTGATCTGGGGGCAGGGGCGATGAAAGCATTGGTCTACGAAGGTGTTGAGACTGTCGCTTTGCGTCAGGTCCCCACCCCTGTTGCCACCGCGGGTGATGCCTTGATCCAAGTTGCGGCATGTGGGCTGTGTGGCTCGGATATGCACGCGTATCTGGGCCATGATGCGCGCCGCCCCGCACCGTTGATCCTTGGGCATGAAGTAGCGGGAACCGTTGTTGGCGGTGACATGGATGGGCGGCGCGTGACGGTAAACCCGCTGGTCACATGTGGTGCTTGTGAAGCGTGCCGCAGCGGGCGGACTAATCTATGCGCTGAACGTCAGATCATTTCCATGCCGCCTCGCCAAGGTGGGTTTGCCGAGTGGTTGACGATGCCCGCGCAAAATCTTGTTACAGTACCTGATCATATAAGTCTGACAGTGGCCTCGCTGGTAGAGCCGCTTGCTTGCGGTTGGCACGGTGTACGGCTCGCCGTCGAGGCGTTAGGCCGTAATCCTGAGACAGGTTGCAAGGGTCTGCGTGCGGCCGTGTTGGGCGGCGGTGCGATTGGCGTTGGTGCTGCGCTGGCATTGCACGCATGGGGAGTTCGCGACATTACCGTGGTTGAACCTAATGAAATGCGCCGCAGCGTTCTGAAGGATCATTTATCCGATATGACGGTTGCGTCTTCTGCAGATGATGTGAGCGAGGTGGATATTGTGTTTGATGCCGTTGGTTTCGCAGCAACGCGCGCCACGGCTTGCGCGATTGCGCGGCCCGGGGGCGTGATCATTCATATCGGGTTGGGCGAAGACACCGGCGGCCTTGATGTGCGGCGTCTGACGCTTCAAGAAATCCGCTTTATCGGGACTTACACCTATACGGCTGCGGATTTTGAGGCCACGGCCGAGGCACTTTTTGCGGGCCGTTTGGGTGATTGTTCATGGATTGAGACACGGGGCTTGGCCGATGGCGCCACGGCGTTTGCTGATTTGCGTGCGGGCAAAGTTGCTGCGCCAAAAATTGTGCTTATCGCATGATGGACCGAACTGTTCACAGTTATGAAGACGCCCGCAGGATGGCGCGTAAACGTCTGCCTTGGATGGTTTTTGATTATATTGATGGCGCTGCGGGCAGCGGTGAGGGCGAGGTATTTAACCGCCGTGCTATGGCAGGTATCCACCTACAGTCACGCGTGCTGCGCGATGTCCGTCACCGTGATTTAAGCACCACTGTCTTTGATCAATGGGCCGAGGTTCCCTTCGGTATCGCCCCGATGGGCATGTGTAATTTATCCGCGCCTAAGGCTGATGTTTTTCTTGCCCGTCAAGCCGCCAAAAGTTGCGTTCCGATTGGTGTTTCCACTGTTGCTTCAACGGATATGGAGACAATGCTGACACTGTCAGAAGGGCACGCATGGTTTCAGCTCTATTATAGCGGCGATGGCTCTGGAACGATGGCGCTGGTCGAGCGGGCGAAGGCTGCGGGATATCAAACTTTAGTGCTGACCCTTGATGTGCCCGAGGTTGGCCGCCGTCCGCGCGAGTTGCGCCGCGGTTTCAAAATGCCCTTCAAAATTGGCGCGTCGCAGTTCATTGATTTCGCACTGCACCCGCGTTGGTCAATCTCAACGCTGATCCATGGCCGTCCCGAGATGGCTAATTTTCAACGGGATGGGTTTGCATTTGATCGCACCGAAAGCCGCGCGGGGGCTGATTGGGAAACACTTAGTAAAGTGCGAGACGCGTGGCCGGGTAGGCTGGTGGCCAAAGGCGTTGTCAGCGTTGAGGATGCTGTTGCTTTGAAGGCGGCGGGTGTCGATGCGGTCCAAGTTTCGTCACACGGGGGGCGTCAGTTGGATGGCGGTGTGCCGCCCATTTTGGCCCTTAAGGCCATTCGCGACGCTGTGGGGCTCGCGTACCCGCTCTTTTATGACAGCGGCGTGCGATCGGGCGAAGATGTGGCCAAAGCGTTGCAGCAGGGCGCTGATTTCGTCTTCTTTGGCCGTGCAATGCAATTTGCAATTGCCGCAAACGGAGAAGAAGGATTGCAGCAGTTTTGGGCCGGCGTCAGTAGCGATTTATCCAGCGCAATGGCGCAGATGGGTCACTGTGACATTGCCTCCCTCAAGGCCAGATAGCTTGCTTTTGGCGTACGCTCTAGCGTGTCAAAATCCACATGAACAAGTCCGAAGCGCTCTGAATATCCAAAGGCCCATTCGTAGTTATCCATCAAAGACCAAAACGTGTAACCGCCAAGAGGAACACCCGCGTCCATTGCTGATTTTGCGGCCAAGACATGCCTGTTTAAGTAAGAAATACGGTCTTGATCGTTAAGCGTGTGTTCGCCTGCCATGCCATTTTCGGTCACATAAAGCGGTAGGTCTTTGGTGTAGGTATCCGCGATCCATTTGAGCAGTTTGGTCAGGTGGTCGGGGTGGATTTCCCAGTTCATGTGGGTTGTGTCTGCACCTGTGTGGACGGCCTCACAAGATGGCCACGGCCCGTCTGTTTCGCGAAATGCTTTTGCGGTGTAATAGTTGACGCCGACCCAATCGAGAGGTTGTTGAATGAGAGCCATATCGTCTTGCCAGCCTGCCGGCAGATGCGGCCCAAGACCTTCCAAAACTTCTTCGGGATACGTCCCCTCACAAATGCCCTGCAGGAAAAAGCGGTTGTAAATTGCCTCATACCGCGCTGCGGAACGCGCACTTTCAACGCTGTCGTCTGCGGGCATTGTACCTTCAAAGTTGCAGACAATTCCTACGTCTTTGACGCCGTTTTGTCGAAGCACCTGCACGGATTTACCGTGTGCCTTCAGCACGTGGTGCATAGCGCGCGCGGTTGCTTTTATATCTTGCAAGCCCGGCGCGTGGTGCCCTTCAAAATGGGACAGCCAACTGACGCACCACGGCTCATTTATGGTGGCTGTCGAAAACAACCTATCGCCCATGCGCTTTGCGATGACGTCGGTGAACTCCGCGAACCAGTCCGCGACGTCAGCATTCTGCCAGCCGCCCAAAGCGTCAAGGGCAGCGGGCATTTCCCAATGATAGAGGGTCGCCATGGGTTTGATGCCGCGCGCCAGCATGCCGTCGACCAAGCGGTCATAAAAGTCCAAGCCTTCTTGGTTCACTGCACCGCGTCCCTCGGGCATGACGCGCGCCCAACTGGTGGAAAAGCGATAGCTGTCAAAGCCCGCAGCTGTGATCAAATCAAGGTCTTCTTGCCAGCGGTTGTAGTGGTCACATGCAATGGCTCCGTCGGTGCCATCGAGGATTTTGCCAGGCTTTGCGGCAAAGGTGTCCCAGTGGGTTGGGCCAGCGCCGCCAAAGCTGTGACCTTCAATTTGATAGGATGAGGTTGCAGTTCCGAAGATGAAATCTTGCGGAAAGTCAGAGCGTTTGAATTTCATCATCTATTAAGCCTCGCGGCGGGGCATGCCCGCCAAATTGGGTCCCGTTGATCCGCCGATAACCAGTTCGGCTTCCCATAATTCTGTAACAACTGGTGCATCATCAGCGGCTTCAATACGGTCGATTAAAAGCGTGCCACAGCGCCGTCCCGCATCGCGCACCGACGAACGGGTTGCGGTGAACAAGGGTGCGCCGCTGCCGTTTGGAAAGTATGACAGGGCGTCATCAAAACAAATAACGGAAAGGTCCCGTCCGATCTTGAGGCCCAGCTCATGTGCGGCCCGTTGTATCCCCAACGCGGGGATCAACGCCGATGCCACAATTGCTGTAGGCGGCGCGTCCAGCGCCATGAGCTGCCGTGTGGTTTCAAAGCCGTAAGGTTCTGACATCTCGTTGCTGTGCATAAGCGACGGATCAATTTCCAGTCCGCGTTGCTCATGGGCCAGGGTGAAACCTTCACGCCGGCGGATTGCGAAATCCATATTTTCGTCCCCATTTAAGAGCGCAACCCGCGTGTGCCCCAAATCCAGCAGAAGGTCCACCGCGCGCTTGAATGCGCTACGATTGTTCACGTCCAGCCAGCTGTAGGGCTGATTGCAATCGCTTGACCGTCCATGCAAGATAAACGGAACCTTAAGGTCATTCAGTAGTTGAATGCGTTTATCATCGCGTGTGGGACCGTGCAGCATAAATCCATCCACAGCTCCAGTGTTAGCCAGCCGTTCGTAGGTGGCAAATTCGTCTACGTCCTTAACCGTGACCATGCGAAGGTCGTAGCCTCGGGCTGAGTATGCTTCACTGGCACCTGCGATGAAATCTGCAAAAATCGTATTTACCAATTCGTGTTGCGCGGTACGTGGAATAATGTGCCCGATGGACATGGCGCGCCCTGTAGCCAAAGCTTGGGCGCGTGAATTAGGTAGGTAGTTGTGTTCTTTTGCAGCCGCCACAACACGTGCTCGCGTGGATGCTTTGACATCGGAATACCCATTCAATGCCCGGCTTACTGTTGTTTGCGACAGGCCTAAGAGGCTCGAAAGTTCTTTAAGGTTCATGAAATATTTTCTTAAAAGCGCTTTGGGAGTACATTAGAGAAAGGACCTCAGCGGAGTCAAAGATTAAAATAACATTAACTTCACTCGTTTGTCTCCTTGACTAATGTTTGATATTTGATGTCTTAATGAATTATTCAAAGCGCTTTGGATAATGATTCTGGGGCGTTGGGACTGAATAGTGCTAGGCACGCGAAAAGATACATTAAAGGTAGTGAGTTTACGTCTGTGCGCTCGCTGCTAAAATAAACGACAAGACAATTCTGGGAGGAAAAAAATGTCTTTTACCAAATCACTTTTGAGTGCGACAGCAATAGTGTCGGCTTCGTTTGCGTTTGCAGGCGCCGCTGCCGCCGGGTCACATTCTGACGTTTGTGCAACACCATCTGCGATGGGCAATATTGGCAGCTTCGAGGGTGAAGTAGTCACGATGATGGGCTCTATGCAGGGAAAGGATGAGGAAAATTTACTTGCAATGGCAAGTTGTTTTGAAAAAGCAACTGGTGCGCAGGTTAAATATTCAGGATCTCAAGACTTTGCAGCTTTGATCGTTGCGGATCTTCGGTCCAACAACGCTCCAAACATTGCGATTTTCCCGCAACCTGGCTTAGCAGGTGATATGGCGGCTGATGGACACTTGACACCGTTGGGTGCGGAAGCTGCGGCATGGATGGCTGAAAACTATGGCGCCGGACAATCTTGGGTTGACCTAGGAACGTACGCTGATCCCGACGGCAACGATCAGTTCTATGGCTTTGCATTCAAGCAGGACTTGAAATCATTGGTTTGGTACTCACCAGAGCAATTCGAAGATAATGGCTATGACATTCCAGCTACCATGGAAGATTTGATTGCACTGTCCGATCAAATGGTCGCGGATGGCAACACTCCATGGTGTATTGGTGTCGAATCAGGCAACGCAACCGGATGGACTGCGACAGATTGGATGGAAGACATCATGCTGCGCACGACGTCACCTGAAAACTATGATCGCTGGGTGTCAAATGATCTGCCATTCAACTCTGCAGAAGTAATCAACGCGATGGATGTTTATGGTTCATTCTCTCGTAATGATGACTATGTGGCCGGTGGCGCGTCTTCAGTTGCAACAACATTTTTTGGTGACGCACCAAAGGGTTTGTTCTCCTCACCTGCGTCTTGCATGATGCACCGCCAGGCGTCTTTTATCCCGGCATTCTTTCCTAAAAAGGGTGAAGAAGTAGCAAATGGGGAAGCTGATTTCTTCTACTTCCCGCCCTTCGCTTCTTTGGATTTAGGCAACCCGGTGTTGGGTGCTGGTACACTGTATACCATGACCAAGGATAGCCCAGCAACACGAGCGTTTTTTGAGTACCTGCAAGAAGCTCGTGCGCATGAAGTATGGATGTCACAAGGCTCGTTCTTAACAGCACATAAAGGTGCAAGTTTAGATGCGTATGCATCTGATGCACAGCGCAAGCAGGGTGAAATTCTGACAAATGCGACGACGTTCCGTTTCGACGCTTCTGACCTGATGCCGGGCGCGATTGGCGCCGGTGCGTTCTGGTCAGAGATGACTGCTTTTGCGAATGGTCAAGATTCCAAAACAACGGCTGATAACATTCAGGCCGCTTGGGATGCGATTAAGTAAGTTTTCTGTTCGCTTCAAAATGAAGTTGCACGGCATTTGTCGTGCAGCTTAGTTGAAAACTCTTTTCAAATTTAGGCATCGCTATGAGTTCTATGAGAACGGTTATCGCCAGCAACGGGCTTGCGATTGCACTAACGGTTATTGTCATTTTGCCAGTCACTGGCATCCTCGCTTTCGCTATTAGTGCGCCTCTAGACGCATTAATGGCAAATTTTGGAACTTGGCTTCACCAAGTCGGTCAATGGTCGCTTCCATTGGTGGATACCGAAGAACGTTTCGCTAAAATTGGATTTGCACTGCGATCAATCGTGATCGCTGTAGGGCTTTCGTTTTTGTATTTTGGTATCACTAATTGGCTGAATGCTGGCTTGGCTCGGGTGCGGACTGGTCGCGACGTTGGCCGCCGAGCAGCAGTAGTTGAAGCGATACAGCCTTGGGTCTTTGTGGGGCCTGCATTAGTCTTACTACTTCTATTTCTCCTTATTCCTGCAGTTTCGACTGTTAGCCTCTCGCTTCAAAACAGTGATGGGGCGGCGACCCTTAGCAACTACGCATTTTTGTGGGACAGAAGTGCGCTTGGCTATGAACAGATACGTTATGCATTGCGCAACTCCATTATGTGGCTGGTCCTTGTACCGACGGTATGTATTTCACTTGGTCTGTTGATTGCAGTTTTGGCAGACTCAACTCGCTGGGGAATTGTCGCTAAGACACTGATTTTTGTTCCGATGGCTATCTCTTTTGTTGGGGCTGCAGTCATTTGGCGTAACATTTTTGCTGGTGGTGGTATTGAGGCGCAGCAGACCATAAACGGGGTGACTCCGTCTTACCAAATAGGCCTATTAAAAAATCTCTTGGGTCATTCGCCGTCCTACAACGAACCGCTTTATGCAATCGAATTCTGGGGAAATTTTTTCCTTATGTGGATTCTAGTTTGGGTTCAAACAGGCTTTGCTATGATAATTTTTTCTGCTGCTCTGCGTGGCGTTCCAGAGGATACCATCGAAGCAGCTAAAATTGATGGCGCCAACCCAATCCAAATGTTTTTTCGGATTAAACTTCCTCAAATCTTCTCAACTGTGGTTGTGGTCTGGACGACGCTTGTGATTCTCGTCCTTAAGATGTTCGACATCCCATACGCACTTTCCTCGAACGACGATGATAAATTATTGCTGGCAACAATGATGGAAAATGCGCGTAATAATTGGTCCGTGGGTAACGATAACGTGGAAAACCTTTTTGCATCGATTGCGGTACTATTGATGGCAACTGTGGTGCCGAACATGATTTTTAACGCACGCCGTATTCGCCGTGAACAAAAAGAAATGGGGCACTAACTATGTTGACGCGTTCTTTAAAGCACATAACGCTTGCCTTGATTGTATTCATATGGGTGGTGCCCTTTATAGCTCTTCTGACCACATCGATGCGCTCTGAAGTGGCGTCTAAGACTTCTGGCTTTTGGCAAGCTTACACTCCAACAGAATTGGGTCATCGTTTTGGTACGCATGATAAGGGCAGCGACGCTTTCATGGTGTTAGAAGGCAACATCCTTGAGCGATTAAATAAAGACCGTGAAAGTTATAAGTTGTCGGGATCGATTACGTCGATCTTATTCAAAGGCCGTGTGCCAGACCCTGAAAACCCAGGAAAAACTATTTTGTTGCGTCGATTGGTACCTCCAGGTGAGGTGATGGACGTACGCGGCGGTGAATTTATTTTTGATGAAGCAGGTGATTTTACGTGGACGTTTCCTGAAGTAACAGCACCTAAGCCCAAGAATTTAGATGTGTTTTTGAACCAAGATCCCGTGTTTGGCGCAGATGCATTTGTGGAGGTCTTATTTGAAAATAAAAATGTTACTAACGCTCTGATTTCATCATTTATTGTTACCATTCCAGCGACGATTATTCCGATTACGATTGCGGCTTTTGCCGCCTACGCTTTTGCGTGGATGCGGTTCCCGGGCAGAGATTGGTTGTTTGTGGTTGTTGTGTCTTTGATGGTTGTTCCAACTCAATTGGCGTTCCTACCAGTGCTTCAGGGTTTCAGCGGAATTGCATCTTGGGCGACCCAGCTGAATTCATGGATGACAGATTGTGAACTTGATGGAACATGTCAGGTTGCTTCGAAGACCTTTGCTAGCCTTTGGATTACACACACTGCTTTTGGTTTGCCTTTAGCGATATATCTGCTGCGAAACTATATCGTTGGTTTGCCACGTGAATTGTTGGAAAGTGCTCGGATAGATGGCGCAAACCACTTGCAAATATTTACCAAACTTATTGTTCCGCTCTCTGTACCTGCGTTAGCGTCTTTTAGTATCTTCCAATTTTTGTGGGTATGGAACGACTTGATCGTCGCCCTATACATTGGTCCTGCAGATGCTTCTGACCTAGTGTTTCCGATCCGTCTCCAAAAACAACTAGGGACCTTCCAAGATCAGCTGCACCTACTAAACGCGTCCGCAGTAATCTCAATGATTGTACCTGTTATCGTTTTTTTGTCGATGCAACGTTATTTTATCCGTGGCCTGTTAGCTGGCTCGGTCAAAGGGGGCTGAGCAGATGTCGGAACTAGCATGGTGGGAAACTGCCGTAATCTACCAAATTTATCCAAGATCTTTTCAAGATTCCAATAGCGATGGTATCGGCGATTTACCGGGCATAACCTCCCGTCTAAGTTACATAGCTGGTTTAGGTGTTGATGCGATTTGGATCAGTCCATTTTTCAAATCTCCTCAAAAGGATTTTGGGTATGATGTGTCTGATTATTGTGACGTTAACCCGGAATATGGAACTCTGGAAGATTTCGATGAATTGATTGAACGCGCACATGAACTTGGGCTCAAGGTTATGATCGATATCGTACCTGCGCATTGTTCTGATCAACACGTCTGGTTCGAAGAAAGCCGTCAGTCGCGCGATAACGATAAGTCAGATTGGTTTCATTGGGTTGATCCGAAACCTGATGGATCTGCTCCAACAAACTGGTTGTCTTTTTTTGGTGGGCGTGCATGGACATGGGAACCTCGCAGGCAGCAATATTACCTGCACAACTTCTTGCCCAGTCAGCCAAATTTAAATCACGCTAATACCGCAGTCCGCGAAGCATTGACAGATGTGGCTCGGTTCTGGTTTGATCGGGGTGTCGATGGCTTTCGATTGGACGCCGTGCATACGATTAATGCTGACACTGCACCGTATCAAGACAATGAACCAAACCTAAGCTTTTCTCCAGGCGACTTGCCTCAGCAGCAGCAACCTTTTTTTCGTCAATTGCACGATAGCGCACAATTAAATCAGCCGTCCATACAGCAATTTTCTTCAGCCTTTCGTGCAGTTGCCGACGAATACGGCGACAAGTTTTTGATGGGTGAATTACACGGCGACGATCCTGTTCTTGCCAGCCAAAATTTCACCGCACCCGGGCGTTTGCATGCGACATATAACTTCAACCTGCTAGCCTGGGCTGGGCTTAACGTTGCCGGCATAAAGAGCGCTATTTCCGATGCGATTGATGCGTTTAACGGTACGGGACGTTTGACCTTTGCCTTTTCAAATCACGATGTTCCACGGTCTGGGACGCGTCAACTTGAGCCACTGGGCTTGGGGGCTGACAGCCAAGAGGCGTTGCAACTACTGCTTATGAAACTGGAAACCTGTCTAATTGGATCAACGTGTATTTATCAGGGTGAAGAGCTCGCCTATGACGACGTTCAAGACATTCCAGTTGATGTTATGCAGGATCCCTGGGGCATCGAATTTGCTCCCGTTTTTCAGGGACGCGATACTTGTCGCACACCAATGGTGTGGCAAGCGACAGCGCCGAATGGTGGGTTTTCGGCTGGTAATTGTACTTGGTTACCAATTGGAGAGGCACATCTGAAGCGGGCGGGGCTGGACGAAGCCGCTCGGTCAGCGTCAGTCTACAACAGATTTGCAGAATTTTTACGTTGGCGAAAGAGACAGCCAGCAATGATGACTGCCAATAAAATGACAGTGCTTTCGGGTGATGAGACTCAAATCATTTTTGACCGAGTTTCTGATAATCAGACACTTCGCTGTACGTTCGACTTTGAAAATTTGACCGCGGCTTTCGAGGAAATTTAAATGGCTCAGGTAGCATTAAAAAACGTAAATAAATCTTTCGGCGCTACCCATGTTATTCGGGATGTCGATTTGGAAGTTAATAAAGGCGAATTTGTAGTTTTTGTTGGCCCCTCAGGCTGCGGTAAGTCCACACTTCTACGCCTCATTGCTGGCCTGGAAACAATTAGTGATGGACAAATTGTTATTGCAGATCGTCCAGTCATGGACCTTCCGCCGTCCGAACGCGGCATTGCAATGGTGTTCCAGTCGTACGCGCTGTACCCACACATGACTGTCTTTAATAACATGGCGTTTTCACTGGATTTACAAGGCATTCCAAAGAAGGAGATTGAAGAGCGGGTCACTGCCGCGGCTACAATTCTTCAGATGGAGCATTTGTTAGATCGTCGTCCTGCAGCATTGTCGGGTGGTCAGCGTCAGCGTGTAGCAATTGGTCGTGCCATCGTTCGTAATCCGGAAGTATTTTTGTTTGATGAACCATTGTCTAATCTTGATGCAGCACTGCGCCATGAAACCCGGGTCGAGATCGCTAAACTTCATGCGCAGCTAGGGGCTACAACCATTTACGTGACCCATGACCAGGTTGAAGCCATGACCCTGGCGGATAAAATTGTAGTACTTAAGGATGGCGAAGTGATGCAAGTAGGATCCCCAATGGAATTGTTTAATCATCCGGCTAATGAGTTTGTCGCGAGTTTTCTTGGGTCACCTACGATGAATTTCTTCGACGGTATTCTGGGGCCAATCGCCAAGGGTGGTGAAACTGCTGGTTTTATAGGCGCCGGGATTAATGTCAAAAAAGGAGTACGGCTTGTTTCAAAAGAAAAAGCCGAAGGGGCTGAGGTACGAATTGGCATCCGTCCACAGCATTTAACAATTGACCCAAAGGGAAAAATTGAAGGTAAGGTCTCTTTGATCGAACGCTTAGGTACTGAAACGGTAGTGGAACTGGTTTCGCCTAATGGGAAGCCTTTCCGCTTTGCGTCTCCGAAGAACTTGGATTTGACTGTGGGAGATAATGTGAATTTTAGCTTCCTAGTTTCGAACGTGCACTTATTTTAACCGGTAACGCTATATCACAACCGATAACATACAGTGAGATTTGCATGGTTAGGCCGTAGGTTCTATGCCGAGTGCGATTAAGTTTAGCCAACAACCATGGGGATCTTTGTTTTAGTTCTTGAGTGCAATGATGTTTGGTAGGTAGTGCACGCTTCCAGGAACCACGTTGTGGCGTGTTTCATCGGCTCACCTGCTGTGACCGGTTTCTTGGCAAAATCACCAAGACCGGAGCCTAATTGAGGTATCACTCGACGTCCGTGGTGCGGCCGTAAGTGACGTCATAACTACTGATGCGCAGGCAGGTCTGAGTGCAAACTTAGGTGCGCCCAACAAGGATATGGTCTCTACCTAAAGTGACACAGCTTTACTTTGAGCCAGTTTCCAAGGACGCCTCGCCGGTCATCGCCAAATTGGCAGGCATTCATCAAGGGTTGCGCGGCCAGTCTTTGCGCCTCGCGGCGTCTGCTGCGAAGACACATTTGTTCGCGCAGGGTCGTTCGCTTTTATATCCGGCGTAGTGCACGGGTATTTTGCGTAGGGTACGGGGCGTGTGTCGGCGATAACTCGCCACAGATTACTGGCCAAACGCTTATGTTCTGTTAGGGATAGAGGGGTGCGCGGCATTATTGTTGTGCGCCCTTTTTGCATTTTATTGGATGTCGCAAATTGATGGCTGTTTGGGTGTGATTATGAAGCGGTCTTTTTTGGTTGCCGCTGCTGCATCTGTGTTTTGTGCGCCTGCGATCTGGGCTTTTGATCTTTCGGTCAGCGTTGAAGGTGGCGATGATGATCTGACCAAATCAGTGCGCGCGGCAACGCTTTTACGCGATCTGCGCAATCGTGATGAAAATAGTGCCCAGGATATTTTAGGGGCAGCGCGGGCTGATTACGCACGTGTTGTGTCCGCCCTTTATGAAAACGGGTTTTACGGGGCAGAGGTGTCGATCAAACTTGATGGCGCTGAGGCCGCAGGCATTCCTGCCGCTGTTGCGCCGCCCCAGATTTCTGAAGTGCAAATTACGGTAAACCCTGGGCCAAGTTTTCTGTTGGGAAAGGCTGATATATTCCCAATTGCGCCCAAAACTGATGCGTTGGTTGGTTTCGAGACCGGCGCACTTGCGTCGCTTTCAAGCATCCGAGCTGCCACGGAGCAAACCATCGAAGGTTGGCGCGCAAGGGGGCATGCCAAAGCTGATGTGGCGCGCCAGTCAATTACCGCGCGGCACAATGAGGCCGTTCTTGATGTGGCTATTGTTGTTGACAAAGGCCCTTACCTCACGTTCGGGGACCTGTCACTTTCGGGTACGTCCGCTGTGCGTGCGGAACGGATTAGGGCAATCGCGGGTCTTCCAACTGGTGCGGGTTTTGACCCGATTGAGGTGGAGTTGGTGACGACACGTCTGCGCCGCGCAGGTGCTTTTGACACCATCGCGCTTGTTGAGGCGGATGACGCAAATGACGACGACAGCCTTGATTTTGCTCTGCAAGTAAACAACCGCGCCCCGCGCCGGTTTGGTTTTGGCGCCGAACTGTCCAGCCAAGCGGGTGCCGAACTAAGCACTTTTTGGCTGCACCGTAATCTTTTTGGCGGTGCAGAACGTCTGCGCCTTGGTGCGCGCGTGTCGGGCATCGGCGATACAGGCAGCGGCGAGGATTATGCACTAAGCGCGGAGTATAACCGCCCCGCCACTTTCAACGAAGACACGGATTTCTTTGCAAATGGCGCACTCGAAGCGCTTGATACGGCGACGGTAAATGTTGACCGACTTGCACTTGAGGCCGGCATTCGCCTTTACGCGACGCCGAAACGAACTTATGCTTTTGGATTGGGACTTGAGCGCGCCAGCACAATTGATGCGCGCGGCTCCGAGACCTACACACTTCTTACCGTGCCTTTGTCTGTGACTTTCGATTACCGCGATGAAAGACTTGATCCCCGTGACGGATATTTTGCGGATGTTGGGCTGACGCCTTATCTTGGTTTGGACGATACCACCGATGGAGCGCGGTTCTCATTTGATGGGCGGGCCTACAAAACAGTTGGGTCCGAGCGGCCTGTGACTTTTGCGTTGCGTGCCCAAATTGGCGTGTTGATCGGGCCCTCCATCGGGGAGGCACCAGCTGATTTTCTCTACACATCGGGCGGGGGCGGAACTGTGCGCGGCCAAGATTTTCAATCATTGAGCGTACCCGTTGGCGGTGGCTCAACGGCGGAAACGGGGGGCAAATCTTTCTTAGGTCTGTCGGCCGAAGCGCGTTTTCGGGCCACGGATACCTTGGGTGTTGTTGGGTTCATCGACACGGGCACCATCAGCGAAGAAAGCACGCTCGGATCAAAGGGTGAAAGCCACAGCGGTGCGGGTATTGGTCTGCGCTATGACCCGGGTATCGGGCCTATTCGCGTTGATTTTGCGATCCCACTTGATCGGCCACGCCCAACGTCTGACTTCCAAATCTACATCGGCATTGGACAATCGTTTTGATTGGCTGGGGTTTGAGGAACTGGGACTTAAAGAGCAGGCTGCTTGCATCTTTTTTGGCAATTTTGGTCGCATTTAGCGCGCCGCTACATGCCCAGACGTCTGATGAGGATCGCGGATATCTGGCTGGATTGTTGGAAAGCAGTTTGGGTGGCGAGGGTCGCGAGGTCACGATCCGCGGCTTCAAAGGGGCGCTATCAAGCGAGGCCACAATTGATGAAATCGAGATCGCGGATTTTGATGGCACGTGGCTGCGGATTTCAAACGCAACGCTAATATGGAGCCGCGCTGCGCTTTTGTCAGGCCGCATCGATGTGGACACATTGGCCGCCGAAAAGATCGAATTATTCCGCTTGCCCAATGCCCTAGAAAGCGGATTGCTGGCTGCAGAGGCCACGCCGTTTCGCTTGCCCGAACTACCTGTTTCCATCGAAATCGGCAGTCTTACAGCCCCTGACATCACTCTGGGTGAGACCGTTTTGGGTGCTCCTGCGCGCCTTTCTTTGTCGGCCCGCGCTTCCTTAATCGATGGTGCAATCGATGTGATATTCAACGCCGATCGTACAGATGGGCAGCGCGGCACGTTCGAAGGAGCCGTTACATATGCCAATAAAAATGCTGTTTTAGATATAAATTTGCAGTTGGCTGAGGGGGAAGGCGGCTTGGCGGCCAAGGCATTGAACCTGCCCGAAAGCCCATCGGTCGATCTTGCAATTCAAGGTGCAGGCCCACTGGATGCGTTCGGCGCAAGTTTAGCCTTGGCCACAAACGACACTGAGCGTCTTCGTGGCAGCGTTACCTTAAATGCGGTTGCACAGACGCAAAGCACTGAAGGTCTTGAGGTGGCGGACAGCGCATCTGATTTGGCCTTTGTGGCGGATGTTGCGGGCGATGTCGCGTCCCTATTTCTACCGGAATATCAGACATTTTTTGGTGATAAGGTTTCCCTTAAAGTGCGCGGAATGAGGCGTGCAAGTGGCGCGGTTGAACTTGATACTTTGAACGCGAAAACCTCGGCCCTTGATCTAAATGGATCATTGCGCCTGAATACGGCTTTGTGGCCAGAATTTATTGACCTAAATGGTGTCATTGAAACACCATCTGGTGCTCCAATCTTGCTGCCAATTGGAGGTGTTCCCACAACTGTTGGCAGGGTGTCTTTGGATGTTGATTACGACAGTGGCAAAGCAGACACATGGCGGGCGCGTATTGGGGTTGGACGTTTTGCGCGCGATACAGTTTCTGCGCGGCGGTTGGGCATCGAAGGCGGTGGCACACTCGTTCCCGCAGGTGCATCGATCGGCAGCATCGCTGGTGTCTTTGCTCTCGAAGCGCTGGATTTAGACGTTGGTGATGCTGGCCTTAACGAAGCTTTGGGCGAGACAGTCCGCGCATCCTTTTTCACCGAATATACCCAAGGGCTACCGTTCGAGTTAAGCAATTTGACCGTGGACGGTGATGAGTACGGACTGCGTGGAACTGCGCGTGTTAGCGGTCTGGATGATGCGTTTGAGACCGTTTTTGACGTAAGTGCACGCGCAGATAATTTGGCGCGGTTCAGCGCTGCCGCTGGCACGCCCCTTTCGGGTGCAGCGGCATTTTCAATGACTGGGAATGCGGACGCGGGTGGGCGGTTTTCTGTTGTAGCACAAGGCACTGGCCAGTCTTTGCGTATCGGTGAGCCGCTGGCAGATGCTTTGCTGCACGGGACCAGCGAGATCAGTGCAAACGTGCGCCGTGATGAGGCAGGAACCCGGCTTGAGACGTTTTCCCTGAGCAACCCGCAACTCTCGGCCGAGGCCACAGCATCGCTTTCAAGCACAGTCTCCTCGGCTAATTTTGATGCCACGCTTACGGACCTTGGCCTGATCATTCCGAACGTTTCTGGCCCACTTAACGTGACTGGCTCGGCAGATAGTGCTGGTGGCGATTGGGAGGTCACCACTGCGCTTTTGGGACCTGCTGGAGCCCGCGCAAATACCCAAGGATCGGTCAGTCGAAACGGTATTGCTGATCTGGTAATTGACGGGACAATTCCGCTACAATTGGCCAATCCATTTATTGAACCGCGCACTGTTCAAGGGCGCGCCGACGTGGATGCACGGGTGCAAGGCCCATTGGGGCTTGCTGCTTTGAGCGGTGTGATCGATCTGAATGATCTGCGTGTCTCAGCACCAAGCGTTGGTATCGCCCTGACGCAAGGCGTGGGTCAAATTCGGGTCTCTCAAAGTACGGCACAAGTTGAACTGCGCGCGCAGGCCTCTACGGGTGGCACGGCGCAGGTTGATGGCAATATCGCACTTTCAAAAGGGCTGGGGGCGCAGCTGGATATTCGCCTTGAGAATGTTGGTGTTCTGGACCCAGATCTTTACCGCACACAGGTTTCTGGTGACCTTGATGTGTCAGGACTGTTGGCGGCTGGCCCGCGTATTTCGGGCCAATTGATGTTGGGGGAAACCGACGTCACGATCCCGTCTACTGGTCTTACGTCGTTCGGGATTGTCCCTGAGATCGTTCACCGCGGCGCTTCTGCAGGTGCGGTGGCCACCCAACGTCGCGCAGGCCTTAGCCGCGCGGATGCGACTTCCAAAAGCAACTCGCCATTGCAGCTCGACATCAGCATCGATGCACCACAACAAATTTTTGTTCGGGGACGCGGTCTGGACGCGGAACTTGGAGGGCAATTGCGCATTCAAGGCTCGCCTGATGCGCTGGTCTCTGTGGGTCGGTTTGATTTGCTGCGCGGGCGCCTTGATTTGCTAACAAAGCGGTTCGTGCTTGATGAGGGATCGGTGCAACTTATCGGCGATTTTGACCCGTTCATTCGATTTGTCGCCTCAACAGAAACCGGAGCGGGCACAGCAAGCGTGATCTTATCGGGCCGTGCAAGCGATCCTGAAGTGACCTTTGAGGCGACCCCCGCAGCAGCCCCTGACGAGGTGCTTGCACAGATATTTTTCGAAAAGCGCGTGGATCAGCTGTCCGCATTCCAAGCGCTGCAGCTTGCCACGGCGGTGCGCCGGTTGCAGGGACGCGGCGGCGAAGGAGTGGTCGCCAAACTACGGCGTGGCCTTGAGTTAGATGACCTTGATGTGTCCACTGATGAAGATGGTAGTGTTGCAGTTCGCGCGGGCAAATATGTCTCTCAGAACGTCTATACCGAGGTGGAAGTGGGTGATGAATCCGCAGTTTCTTTGAATATCGATCTGACGCGTAATCTGGTCGGCCGGGGCAGTGTGAGTAGTGACGGCAAGAGCAGCATTGGTCTGTTCTTTGAAAAAGATTACTAGGCTGACCATTCTAGATGTCGGCCGCAGTTACACATTTTTGTCATTCCTTCGTGCCAAGAGTTGCATCTTTAAGGAATTAGGGGCACTGAAATGCCAGTCTTTTGAAAAGGGTGCACATGCTTGATGCGCGCATACGTCCGCTGATTGACCCTGCGCTGAACGCGGTGGGGAGTACGCTTGCTGCGCGCAGTGTTACGGCCAACACGGTGACGTTGGTGGGGCTTGGGATTGGCGCCTTAGCTGCTGCTGCAATCGCTTGTGGGGCTTTCTGGACAGGTCTTATCTTGCTGTTAGCATCGCGCATCGCGGATGGTTTGGACGGTGCGGTTGCGCGGGCGAGTGTCAAAACTGACTTCGGTGGGTATCTCGATATTGCCTGCGATTTTCTCTTTTACGGCCTCATTCCAATGGCCTTTGTTTGGCATGATCCGTTGGCGAATGGTGCTGCGGGTGCGTGGTTGCTGACGAGTTTTTATTTTAATGGCGCCAGTTTTCTTGGCTATGCGATGTTGGCAGACCGGAACGGCAAGAGCACGTCGGCGCAGGGGCAAAAGTCACTTTATTATTCTAATGGCATTCTTGAGGGGACCGAGACGATTGTATTTTTCGTTCTTCTTTGTCTGTTTCCAACTTATTTTACGATCGGCGCGTGGCTGTTTGGCGGGCTGTGTTTTGTGACAGCAAGCTTGCGTCTTAGAACTGCGTCACTGATATTCCTGTCACATACAAAGGACTAATTAATGAATATACTCCGTACCGCTGCGCTGGCATTATGCGCGTTGAGCACCACAGCCACTGCTCAAACTGACCCCGAAAACTGGGATGCTGTGACTGCTGCGGCCAATGGCCAAACGGTTTATTGGAATGCATGGGGCGGCTCTACGCAGACCAATGATTTTATTGCATGGGTAGGGGACCGCGTATCCGAAGACTACGGCGTTACACTTGAGCATGTAAAACTGTCCGACACTGCGGATGCGGTTTCGCGTGTTCTTGCTGAGAAATCAGCGGGCCAGAATGAGGACGGCGCAATTGATATGATTTGGATCAACGGTGCCAATTTTGCAGCGATGAAAGATGCAGATTTGTTGTTCGGCCCCTTTGCAGAAAGCCTGCCGAATTGGGCACTTGTCGATGCGAACGGCAAATCTGTTCAGTCTGACTTTACGGTTCCTACTGATGGCATGGAGAGCCCGTGGGCAATGGCGCAGGTGGTTTTCATCCATGATACAGAAGACTTAGCTGCGCCTCTTGATTCAATGGAGGCTATTCTAGAATGGTCGTCTGCGAACCCGGGCCGCTTTACGTTTCCTCAACCGCCGGACTTCTTGGGCACGACATTCCTCAAACAAGCGCTGATTGATTTGCTGGGCGACACAACTGTGCTGAGCGCGCCAGTTGGCGATAATTATGACGAGGTTACTGCACCGCTGTGGGACTTTATGGACGCGCTCACGCCGACCTTGTGGCGCCAAGGCAAAGCGTACCCCCAAACCGGACCGCGCCAATTACAATTGATCGCTGACAACGAAGTCGATCTAGCGATTTCGTTTTCGCCCGGTGAAGCCTCTGCGGCGATTGCAAACTTTCAACTACCAGACACCGCACGTACGTTCGTGTTGGAGAAAGGCACGTTGGGCAATGCGTCCTTTGTGGCCATTCCCTACAATTCAGGCAGCTCCGAGGGCGCAATGGTAGTCGCGAACTTCTTGATGTCCGCCGAAGCACAGACCCGCGCACAAAACCCTGACATCTTGGGCTATGGCACGGTATTGAATATGGATGCGCTTAGCATGGATGAGCGCGCTGCATTTGACGCACTTGACCTTGGCGTCGCCACTTTGTCGCCAGCAGAACTGGGCACAGCCCTGCCGGAACCACACCCAAGCTGGGCTACACGTTTGGCTGATGATTGGGCCGCGCATTACGGTGTTGCGCAATAAGTATGGGGTGGATGACCTCTCCTGAAACGCCCCTTTGCGGGGCGTTTTTTGCACCAAGCTACGCTGCAGAATGTTCTAAACATGCGTCGCGGAATTAGCATAAGATGGCTGCCATTGCTGACGGTGCTGGCCATGCTTGGCCCCGTCGTGGCCGGATTACTTGGCACCATCGCGCCCGCGTTTGGGTATTTGCCAGCGGCCAATATGAGAGAATGGACAGTGGCTCCATTTGTGGGTTTGTTTCGCTGGGGCGGCTTTCCACATGCAGTGATGCTCAGTGTGACAACGGGATTTTTGGCAACGTCTCTGTCGCTTTTGATCACAGTTTTGATCATTGCGGGGTGGCACGGCACGCAGGCGTTTAACCTTATTCGGCGTTTATTGTCCCCGTTACTTTCGGTCCCACACGCGGCCGCGGCGTTTGGCATTGCGTTTCTGATCACCCCATCGGGATGGGTGGCACGTGCATTCTCGCCATGGCTGACAGGTTGGGAGCGTCCGCCAGATGTGCTCATCGTTCAGGACCACTGGGGCCTCGCGATGGTGGTTGGCCTCGTTGCCAAAGAGGTGCCATTTTTGCTGCTGATGAGCTTGGCAGCCCTGGGGCAAGTCAACGCAAAATCAAGCGCCACGATCGCCGCCGCCTTGGGGTATGGGCGTGTAACTGGCTGGCTCAAAACAGTTTTCCCACGGGTCTACGCCCAGATCAGGTTACCGGTTTATGTTGTTCTAGCCTATTCGATGTCGACTGTTGACGTGGCCATCGTGCTGGGTCCGAACACGCCGCCGACTTTATCTGTTCAAATCGTTAAATGGATGTCCGATCCGGATTTGGCGATGCGACTTGAAGCAGCCGCAGCAGCATTGATTCAGCTTCTCCTGGTTATTGGCAGCCTGATCCTGTGGCGCGGCGGCGAGATTGTGGTTGGCATATTGGGTGCCAAGTGGGTGATGCGCGGAACGCGAAGTTTCGGTGATAATGCTTTGCGGGTCGTTGGCCTTGGAGCAGGCGTACTGGTTTGTACAGGCGTTCTTTTGGGGCTTGTCTCATTAGGTGTATGGAGCGTTGCAGGGCTTTGGTCGTACCCTGATGTACTGCCTGACAGCCTATTTGCGCGTTCATGGTCACGGCACTGGGGCAACATTTTTGATACCGGTATAACCACGTTGCTGATCGCGCTTTGTGCGACGTTCATCGCAGTTTTGTTGACGCTGGGATGTTTAGAGGCTGAATACCGCTTTAACTTCACCATGTCAGAGCGAGGTGTGTTTTTGCTCTATCTACCTCTCATGGTGCCGCAAACCGCGTTCTTGCCGGGCCTTCAGACGCTGATGCTGTCCACTGGGTTGAAAGCCGGATTTGTCCCTGTGGTTCTGGCGCATTTAGTCTTTGTGCTGCCTTATGTTTTTCTGTCTTTGTCGGATCCGTTTCGGGCTTGGGATGTGCGGTTCGGCACGATTGCCGCCGCCTTGGGTCGTTCTGCAAACGGCGTCCTTTGGCGGGTGCGCTTGCCCATGTTACTGGCCCCTGTTTTGACTGCTGTGGCCGTTGGGTTTGCGGCTTCCGTCGGTCAGTACCTGCCCACACTTTTGGTCGGGGGTGGGCGGCTGTCGACGTTAACAACCGAAGCCGTCGCGCTTGCCGCGGGGGGCGACCGCCGCGCGATTGGGGTTTATGGCTTGGCCCAAACTGTTGCCGCGATCCTGCCTTTCGCAGCAGCACTTTTGCTGCCTCAGATCATTTGGCGTAACCGACGGGGGCTGTCTGATGCCTAATTTCTATGCCCGCAAAGGACACATTCAATGAGCCACGAATTGCACCTTGATAATATCCGTATTTCCAAAGATGGGCGTGAATTAATCGCGATTGACCAGACAGTTGCTGCGGGTGAAGTGCTATCTGTTATGGGGCCGTCAGGTGCGGGCAAGTCGACTTTGCTTAATTACATTATTGGTACTTTGCCGTCTAATTTTAAGGCAACAGGGGCGGTTCTGCTGAATGGTGCAAATCTATGCGTGTTGCCTTCTAATCAGCGGCAAGTCGGTATTCTGTTTCAGGATGATCTGCTCTTTCCACACATGAGTGTTGGGCAAAACCTGGCCTTTGGGCTAAGCGCAGATATTCGGGGGGGCGATAGGCTCGCGCGCATTGATCAGGCACTTACCGAGATTGGCTTAGAGAGGTTTGCGGACCGTGATCCAGAAACCCTGTCTGGTGGGCAAAAAGCACGGGTTGCATTGATGCGGATGCTATTGTCGGAACCGCGTGTTTTGTTGCTGGACGAAGCATTTTCACGGCTGGACACGGAACGCCGTGATCAGATCCGGACACTTGTGTTTGATACCGCGCGGGCGCGTCAGCTGCCCGTCATTATGGTCACCCACGATCGAGCAGATGCTGACGCAGCAGGTGGCCCTGTGTTCTATCTAACTGACTAATCTTACGCCTATTCTGCCAAATGGCAGGCCACCCGCGCACCTCTGACCACACGCATTTCGGGACGCTCAGCCGAACATTGCGCCGCAGCGATCGGACAACGCGGATGGAACGCGCAGCCAGTAGGCGGGTTGATTGGGTCAGGGATTTCACCTTGTGGCGGATCAATCTCGCGGCCAAACCCATCCATCTTTGGGGCGGCTGCCAAAAGCATCTGGGTGTAGGGGTGCTTGGGGTTCTCAAACAACTCATCCGGCGTGGCTTCTTCCACAAGACGTCCCAAGTACAGCACACCAATTTTGTCGCTGATGTGTTGAACCACAGTCAAATCGTGACTGATGAACAAATAGGTCAGACCAAGGTTTTCCTGCAGGTCTGACATCAGGTTTAGCACCTGTGCCTGTACTGACACGTCCAGCGCACTGGTCGGCTCATCACATACAATCAGCTTTGGTTCACTCGCCAAAGCGCGGGCGATGCAAATGCGCTGGCGCTGGCCGCCGGAAAACTCATGTGGAAATTTATCTGCGTCCAGCGCAGATAGTCCCACTTGCTCAAGAAGCTTTTCTGCAAGGCCAACAACATTTCCGCCACGGGCAGATACAGGTTCGTTGATAATCTCACGCACACGCCATCGCGGATTTAGGGAGGCGTACGGGTCCTGAAAAATCATCTGGATGTCACTGCGCGCTTTATCAAGCTTGCCGCCGTCTGTCTCGCGGCTCAGATCGATGTCGTCGATCAACACGCTGCCGTCCGTTGGCTTCAACAGGCCCACGGCCATTTTGCCGATGGTCGATTTGCCGGAACCGCTTTCGCCAACAAGTGAATAAACCGTCCGTTCCTCAACATCAAAACTTACGTCTGAAACGGCGGTGAGCATCGCTTTGGGAAGCTGCTCAATGACGCGGTTGAGCCACGGTTTTGAGACGTCAAAAATGCGGGTGAGGTTTTTGACCTGGATCATCGCCATTACGCTGTTTCCTCAGCCGGTTGTTGTATCGGAAAATGGCATGCAGACCGACCACCATTCAGTTTAGGGCGCGGCTCTGCACGGCAAATGTCTTGGGCAAATTCACAGCGCGGATGAAAAGCACAGCCCTCAGGCATGGCCGTCAGACGCGGCATTGAACCCGGAATTTGGCGCAGGCGCTTTAGGCCTTTGCTGGCCAGCGGCGTGGAGCCCATTAGCCCATCTGTGTAGGGGTGTTCGGGATGTGTGACCACATCGCGCACGTTGCCCAATTCGGCCAATCGTCCTGCATACATGACGGCCACGCGATCGGCGGTTTCGGCTATGACACCCATGTCGTGCGTGATCAGCATGACAGCCGTGCCACGATCACGACACAGCCGTTTAAGTAGGGCAATGATCTGCGCTTGTACCGAAACATCAAGCGCCGTCGTTGGCTCGTCCGCAATAATCAGCGACGGTTCAGCGCAAAGCGCCAAAGCAATAACAACGCGCTGGCGCATGCCACCGGAAAATTCATGGGGATAGTTATCAAGGCGCTGCGCCGCTGCGGGAATACCCACCTCATCCAAGGCCGCAGCCGCGCGTTTGCGTGCCTCATCGCGCGAGATGTCCAGATGCTCGAGCATTGTTTCAGTTAGCTGATCGCCGATGCGCAACAGTGGGTTAAGCGAGGTCAGCGGGTCTTGAAAAACCATGCCAATATGCTTGCCGCGCAACCGACGCATATCTTCGCCTTCAAGCTGATCAATGCGCGTGCCGTTCAGCCAAATCTCGCCGCCCGTAATTTTTGCAGGACGGTTCAGCAGACCAATCACAGCATTACCTGCCATTGATTTACCGGCCCCGGACTCCCCAACAATTCCTAAAATTTCACCGCGGTTGATATCATAGTTAATCTGATCAACAGGCCGCAAAATACCGCCCCGTGTCGGTATTTCGACAGTAAGATTGCGGATCGATAAGACAGCTTCAGACATGGGGTGGTCCTCGGGGTTAACCAGTTGCGTCGCGGCTTAGCGCAGTTTTGGGTTTAGGGCGTCGCGCAACCAATCGCCCAGCAAGTTCACGGCCAGCGCAAGGGCCAGAAGGGTGCAAGCAGGGAACAGCAAAATCCACCATTCGCCCGAGAACAAAAAGCCCTGACCGATACGGATAAGCGTGCCAAGAGATGGTTGCGTCGGCGGTGCGCCTACGCCCAAAAATGACAGGGTTGCTTCGGCAATAATTGCCAAGGCAAGTGAGATGGTTGCGATGACCAGCACAGGGCTCAGCACGTTTGGCAAGATGTGGCGCAGCATGATTGCGCCGGAGCTGCGGCCAATTAAGCGGGCTGCTTGGACATATTCTTTGTTCTTCTCAACAAGGGTCGCACCACGCACAACACGAGCAAATTGGACCCAATCGGACAAGCCAATTGCCACAATCAAGACCCAGATTGCCATTTGATCACGGTACTCTACCGGGGTGATCCCCTTGGCCACGCCGAAGATCAGCATGGCAACCAAGATCGCCGGAAAGGTCAGTTGAACGTCTGCGATCCGCATGATGATGGTCTCGACCCACCCTCCGACGTATGCGGCAACAAGGCCCAAAGTGATGCCCAAAACCATTGCAAACCCAACCGCTGCCGCACCCACAAATAGCGAGATGCGAAGCCCATAAAGGATAGTTGAGAAAACATCGCGGCCCTGATCATCGGTACCCAGCCAAAAGGTTTCGCCAGTGAACGCGTTGGGCTCCATCGGGCTTGAAAACCCGTTCATCAGGTTCAGTGAGGCCGGATCAAATGGGTCGTATGGTGCGATTAACGGCGCGAAAATTGCTGCCAACACCATCAACATCACAACTGTGAAAGAGATCATCGCAACAGGCGAGCGGCGGAATTGATAAGCAAAATCGCCGTCCCACCAATGGGCAAGGCGTCCGCGCGGTTTTGGAGCAGGCGTTGTATCAGCCATGATTAATGCCCTCCCGAACGGTCGGCGCGCAGGCGCGGATCAATTGCAAAATAGAGCAGGTCGACGATGAGGTTAATTGCCACGAACATCACTGAAATAAGCATCAGATAAGCAGCCATCACAGGGATATCGACGAACTGAATAGCGTTAATAAACAGCAACCCAACACCGGGCCACTGAAACACTGTCTCAGTAATGATCGCAAAGGCGATGATGCTGCCCAGTTGCAGGCCGGTGACCGTAATCACGGGGACCAATGTGTTCTTAAGGGCGTGACGGAAGTTGACTGATTTTTCGCGGATACCACGGGCGCGGGCAAAGCGGATGTAATCCGCACGAAGGACTTCCAGCATTTCGGACCTGACCAGTCTCATGATCAACGTCATTTGATAAAGCCCAAGTGTAATGGACGGTAATATCAACGCCTTAAGGCCTGATCCGGTCGCAAATCCAGTCGTCCACCAGCCCAGATCAACAACGTGACCGCGCCCAAAGCTGGGCAGCCAGCCCAATTCAACTGAAAACAGATAGATTAGCAAAATACCTATCAAGAATGTGGGCAAACTGACCCCGATCAATGAGACCGACATGATGGTATTGGCGGCGAAACCATCACGCCTAATGGCGGTGAAAATGCCAAGGACAACACCGAAAAACATCGCAAATCCGGCAGACACCAAGGCAAGCTCAAGGGTGGCAGGGGCGCGTTCGGCGATGATCTCGGCGACAGGGCGGGCTTGGCGGTAACTCAGCCCGAAATCCCCCTGCACAGCACGGCCCAAAAATGCGCCGTATTGGACAATAAATGGGTCATCGAGGCCCAACTCTCCGCGCAACCGCTCAATATCGCTTTGGGTGCGTTCTTGGCCCAACAAACTGTCAATCGGGTCGCCTACAAAGCGGAACATCGAAAAGGCGACAAGCCCCACAACAAGCAAGACGATGAATGACTGAAATAGGCGGCGGAGGGAGTATGCTAACATTGGATCACAGTTTATTTTGTAGCCGGCGGGGTCAAGAGCCGAGTGTGCGTTTTGGCGGTATTCACGTCGCGGCAACTACATTTTTATTAAGCGTCATATGCGAGGAAAAAGCGTGTGTCATAAAAAATGCGCGCAGGCTCAAAGACCTACGCGCAAAATTTCGACGGTATCGATTTATGAAAGGGCGCTGTCACAGCGGCTGCAGACGCTGTCGTGCTTGTGGCTTCCAACGTCTGGCAGCACCTTCCAACAGCGCGCGCATTTTTCGCCGTCTGCCTTTGCAAAGCTAACGGCGACGCCTGCTACGTCATCAAGGGCGAACGCGCCCTCAGGGCCTACGCCTTCGACAACTGTGATTTGGCTGGTGATGCACAGGTCTGCAAAGTTATCCGCATCGATAAGGGCAAAAAGTTCTGGCGACAAATAGACCGTTGGCGCAGCTTCAAGTGAGGAGCCGATGACTTTTGCCGTCCGCTCGCCTTCCAACGCACCTGTTACGACGCGGCGGATTGCGCGGATTTTGTCGAGCTTTGCAGCCATCGCGTCATCGCGCCATTCGGCTGGAGTTTGCACGAAGTCAACAAGGTGGACACTTGTCTCAGCCCCGTTTCGCTCAAGCCAGACTTCTTCCATTGTGAAGGTCAAGATCGGCGCAAGCCACGTTGTGAGGCGGCCATACAGAATATCCAGCACGGTTAACGCAGAAAGTCGGCGGTTAGTGTCGCCGTCGCAATAAAGCGCGTCTTTGCGGATGTCGAAGTAGAACGATGACAAATCGAGTGTCGCAAAATCGAAGATGGCACGGAACACACCTTGGAAATCGTATTTCGCGTAGCCGTTGCGCACAGTTTCATCCAACACGGCGATCTTGTGCAGCATGAGGCGTTCCAGCTCGGGCATGTCTTGGGGCGCTACGGTTTTTGCCGCATCAAAGTCCGCAAGGCTGCCCAGCATAAAGCGCATCGTGTTACGCAGGCGACGGTAGCTATCGGCCACGTTTTTCAGGATTTCTGGCCCGATGCGCAGGTCGGCGGTGTAATCAGACTGGGCCACCCAAAGACGCAAAATATCTGCACCGTATTGTTTCGTGACCTCTTCTGGCGCGATTGTATTGCCGATGGATTTGGACATTTTCATGCCTTTTTCATCAAGCGTGAAACCATGTGTCAGCACGCCTCGATAGGGCGCGCGTCCTTTGGTGCCACATGCCTGAAGCATGGATGAGTGGAACCAGCCGCGGTGTTGGTCAGTACCCTCAAGATAGAGATCGGCCAAGCCATCTTGAGACCCGTCTTCACGGTCGCGCAGGGTAAAGGCGTGGGTTGAGCCACTGTCAAACCACACGTCAAGGATATCCATCACTTGGGTGTAGTCATCAGGGTTCACGATGCCACTTAGGAACCGCTCTTTCGCACCGTCTTTGTACCACGCATCAGCGCCCTCAACTTCGAAAGCTTCAAGGATGCGGGCGTTCACGTCGGCATTACGCAGCAGGTAGTCTGGATCGTCGTGTTTCGCGCCTGTTTTGACAAAGCATGTCAGCGGTACGCCCCACGCACGTTGACGAGACAACACCCAATCGGGGCGCGCTTCGATCATTGAGTAAAGACGGTTGCGACCCGTTTGCGGCGTCCATGTTACCAACTCATCGATGCTGGTCAGGGCGCGCTCACGGATGGTTTTGCCGTGTTTGTCCATCCCGTCATCACAGGCTTTGTCGATCGCGGCAAACCACTGTGGGCGGTTCAAACGGATGACAGGTGCTTTGGAACGCCACGAATGCGCGTCACTGATAGTGATCCGCGAGCGGGCCAGCAAGCCGCCGACCTCGACCAGTTTTTCGATGACTTTCTGGTTCGCTTTGCCCGGTTTTCCGTTGGAGCGCAGGATGACCTCACCGCCGAAGAACGGAAGATCAGCGCGGTAAGAACTGTCGTCCAAGATGTTGAACGTCATTGGAAGACCGTGTTTCAGGCCGATTTGATAGTCGTCGTCACCGTGGCTGGGGGCGGTGTGAACAAAGCCTGTACCTGCGTCGGCAGTGACGTGATCACCGGCCAGCATAGGCACATCGAAATCCCATTCCCCATCGGCGCCGTCAGCACCGTAAAGCGGGTGGTTTAGGGTCAGTTCAGTAAGCTCGGCGGCGCTTACATCCCCGACACGGGTGTACATTTCGCCATCAAGGCGTGCGGCTGAAAATGCGCTCTCAGCAAGATCATCGGCAAAGAGATATGTTGCACCTGCCTTGGCCCAACATTCATCTGGCGTGGAATTCACCTTGTACGCACCATAACTTACTGTTTCGTTAAAACAGACCGCACGGTTCTGCGGGATGGTCCACGGGGTCGTCGTCCAGATCACCACATAAGTGTCTTTTTGGCCCTTAACTGCAAAAGGAACCCAGATCGCATCTGTTTGGCGGTCGTGGTACTCGACCTCCGCTTCCGCAAGGGCTGTCTTTTCAACAGGCGACCACATCACAGGCTTTGAACCCTGATAAAGTGTGCCGTTCATTAAGAACGTTTGGAACTCTTCCGCGATCACGCGCTCGGCATGGTAGTCCATTGTAAGGTAGGGATTTTCCCAGTTACCAGTGATGCCAAGGCGCTTGAATTCTTCACGTTGGATGTCGACCCAGCCTTTGGCAAAGTCGCGACATTCACGGCGGAACTCGACCACGTCGACTGCGTCTTTATCACGGCCTTTTTTGCGGTACTTCTCTTCGATTTTCCATTCGATCGGCAAGCCGTGGCAGTCCCAGCCTGGGATGTAGCGGGCATCATGACCCATCATCTGTTGGGAGCGAACGACCATGTCTTTGAGGATTTTGTTCAGCGCGTGGCCGATGTGCAAATGACCGTTTGCATAGGGAGGGCCGTCATGAAGCGTGAAAGGCTTGCGTCCAGATTTTTGGCGCAGCTGGCCATAGACGTTCAGTTCTTCCCATCGTGCAAGCCATTCAGGCTCGCGTTTGGGCAGACCTGCGCGCATTGGGAAATCTGTGCGGGGCAGGTTGAGTGTGGTTTTATAGTCGGGTGTTTCGGCGCACATATCGAGCGTCCTTTTTCGTCATATTTTCAATGGAATAGCGAGAGCGGCGTGAGGGTCTCGAACGCCTTGGCCCGGCGGCTCATAAGGTCAGAGCGCCGGGGATATAATTCGAATAATGTGCAGTGATTGAAACATCATGGGGTGCTTATAGGGGCAGGCCTTGTGGCTGTAAACTATGTGGGCGGTGATACTTAAGTGGTAACTGGTGACCGCAGCACCTAGTGCAAGCGCGCAAAGACGTTGAACACTCAATCGGGCGTCAAATTGGTGTAGTGATTGCGCAGTGATTGCAACGGGGGTGATCTGGGGCTAACTGGAGTTCATGCACAGATATGCCTTGAAAATCGAGTACAACGGCGCGCCTTATCATGGCTGGCAGCGACAAGTTGATTTGCCGTCGGTGCAGGGCATGATTGAGCAGGCCATCGGTAAAGTAGCCGGTAGCGCCCATGAGATTGCCGCCGCAGGCCGTACCGATGCGGGCGTTCACGCGTGGGCGCAAGTGGCCCATGTGGACATGGAGCGCGACTGGGACACGTTTCGGCTGTCCGAGGCAATCAATTATCATCTGAAACCGAACCCCATTGCCATTATCGGCTGCGCAAAAGTGACCGAGGCGTTCCACGCACGATTTTCCGCAGTTGAGCGCCGCTATATTTTCAGAATGGTATCGCGCCGCGCGCCGATTGTGCACGAAGCGGGACGGGTCTGGCAGGTAAAGCCGCCTTTGTCGCTGGAAGCCATGCAAGAGGGGGCCGAGCATTTGCTGGGCTATCATGATTTCACCACGTTCCGTTCGTCTATTTGCCAAGGTCTGACGCCGTTCAAAACGCTCGACCGTTTAGATGTAAGCGAACATCCGTACCCGGGCGGTGCCGAGTTTCGCTTTGATGTGCGCGCGCGGTCGTTCCTGCATAATCAAGTCCGCAGCTTTGTCGGCACACTTGAGCGCGTCGGCGCGGGGCATCTTGAGCCATCTGATGTCAAACGCAGGCTTGAGGCATGCGAGCGGTCTGCTTGCGGTCCGGTAAGCGCACCGCACGGGCTGTATCTTGCGGGCGTCGGCTATGAAGACGACCCTTTCGAATAAAATTAAAACACTGCGGCTTGCCATTTGCGCGCCCAAAAGGAGATCAAACCGATGATGACATGGACCGCGTTAACCACGTTGAACAACAAGGCACAGGCCGAGGCTTTGGGCGAGGCGCTTGAAACGCTGACGCCAGAGCCCACGGGCGTGGGTGTTTTTGAGGTCGAAGACGGTTCGGGCGTTTGGGAAGTGGGTGGGTATTTCATTGAAGCACCTGATGCCGCCGGCCTTGCGCTTTTGGCGGCCATGAACGGAGCGAAGGATTTTGTTGTTTCTGAAGTGCCCGAAACCGATTGGGTTGCCCATGTGCGCCGCGAGTTGCCGCCCGTCGAGGCGGGCCGGTTTGTGGTCTATGGCAGCCATGACGCGGACAGCTTGCCTGAAGGTAAAATTCCGTTGTTGATTGAGGCCGCAATGGCCTTTGGGACGGGGCACCACGGCACGACGCTAGGTTGTTTGATTGCTCTTGATGAGTTGATTGACGCGGGTTTTGCTGGCCAGAACGTTGCTGACATTGGCTGCGGGACGGCCGTGTTGGCAATGGCGGCTGCAAAAGTATGGCCGCAAACAGTTCTGGCCAGCGATATTGATCAGGTCGCAGTAGAAGTGGCGCTCGCCAATGCAAAGGCCAACGATCTGGAGGGGCGCATCACTTGCGTTGAGGCGGCTGGTTTTGATCACCCGACCTTACAAGGTGCCGCGCCGTTCGATCTGATTTTTGCCAATATCCTAAAAGGTCCGCTGTTGATGCTTGCGGATGATATGGCCGGCGCATGTGCGCAGGGCGGGCATATCATCTTGTCGGGTATTCTGAATGAGCAAGCCGATGAGGTGCAGACGTGCTACAGCAGCGCGGGTTTTGAGCTGCGCAAACGCAGGAGTATCGGTGACTGGACCACCCTCACGCTGAGCCGCAGTTAACGTTGCCGTAAGAAAAACAGAGCAATTATCCTAAAATTGTGATAACAAGGTTTTCAATAACGAATGAGTGACTGAGGGCAATGGTATGTCTGATCGGCAAAAGTTTAAGTCCAAAATGAAGCGATTGGCCAAGCAGCAACGACGTGCAGGGTATTATCGTACACAGTCAGTAAATCACGATGGTATGGTGCTGGGCCGCGCTCCGGCGCGTGGTGGTTTTCCGTGGCAACTGGTGTTTTTGGCTGCTGCTGCGTTTTTGGCTATTTAAGGCGTTTGCTTACACAACGAACGGTCCTGCAGCGTATCTTGAACGCGTCGAGGGCTTACAACCATCCGGTGGTTTGGGGGGCTTTGCAGCGTGGATGATGCAAGCGGATAGCCTGACCATTTGGATCGCTCAATATCTTCAGGCGTTCGTCTAGAAGGGCGCCTATTCCTGTGGCCAGCACGCATAAAAAAAGCCGCATGGCCGAAAGGCTGTGCGGCTTTTGCTCGAGACACGCCTGAGGGTTTAGAGCGCGTCTACGTCTGCATATGTCAGGCCGACATCTTCCAATTCACTTGCAGACAGCTGCTTGAGCGCTTTGTGTGTCTGGCGCGCATCATTCCAAGACTTCACTTTCGCGAAAGTCGCAATGAACGGAGCGGCAACTGTGAATGTGCTTGCTGCGGGTGCGAAGCGGGATGTTTCGATAACGGCCATGATCGTATTCCTTTACTGCGCAAAAATTTTGCGTTTGTGGATGCGTGATGGCGCTCATTTAGGCGGGAAAGATATTTCCGGATAGTGAGTATTTCTGCAATGCAGCTATGATCGGACTGCATATGTCGAAAATGGACAAATCGCCTGTCGTTATTGGGCTATTTGCAAGTCAAACCTGCCCCGATTTGCACCTGAAATGTCGTATTTGGGCGAAATTATCCACAGGTGTTCAGGATGCCGCAGATCACGAAAACCTTGGCTGTTTTGTAACAATTCGCGAAATACGCCGATATTTGTTTCTGTTTGGCAAATGTTCGCGTTTCGTGCTACTGCTGAAACGCATAAATACAACAGCAGGCAGGCGACTATGCGGATACTGGGAATCGATCCTGGCTTGGCCAATATGGGGTGGGGTGTCATCGAAATGGTGGGCCCGCGTCTGCGTCATGTGGCAAATGGCATCATCAAAACGAAAACTGGTGATTTGGGCGCGCGCCTTTTGGCGCTGCACACCGGGCTGAGCGATGTGATAGCACAGCACGCCCCCGATGCAGCAGCGGTTGAGCAGACGTTTGTCAACAAAGACGGTGTCGCCACGTTGAAGCTTGGGCAGGCGAGGGGAATCGCGATGTTGGTGCCGGCACAGGCGGGCCTTACAATTGGTGAATACGCCCCCAATGCGGTCAAAAAGACTGTTGTTGGTGTGGGGCACGCTGCCAAAGAACAAGTACAGCACATGGTCAAAATGCAGCTGCCCGGTGTGGTGTTTGACGGACCGGATGCCGCTGATGCTTTGGCAATTGCCATTTGTCACGCTCATCAACGCGGGGTTGGCACGGGCTTGGAAAAAGCCCTGAAGGCACAAAAAATGAGGGCTGCGGGATGATTGGCAAACTTCAAGGACGTCTAGAATACCGCAGTACAGATCACGTTATGCTCGTGGTCGGTGGGGTTGGATACGTTGTGTATTGTAACGAGCGTACGCTTGCCTCAATGCCCAATGTCGGTGAGGCAGCCGCACTTTATACGGACCTTTTGGTGCGCGAGGATCTGCTGCAACTTTTCGGGTTTACCACGCTTGCCGAAAAAGAGTGGCACCGGCTTTTGATGTCTGTCCAAGGTGTTGGCGCAAAGGCTGCCATGGCGATTATGGGCACACTTGGCGAAGCGGGGCTTAGCCGCGCAATCGCCATGGGGGATTGGAACAGCGTGAAAGCCGCCAAGGGAATTGGTCCTAAGACGGCGCAGAAAGTTGTGATTGATCTGAAAGACAAAGCCCCTGCCATTATGGCGATGGGCGGCAGCGTGCATGACGCGCTGGGCCAAACAACAGCAGTTGCGGATGACGTGATTGATGATGGTGACGACGCGGGCGCACAAAACGCGCCGCAAGTAGCCAGTATGTCGACCCAGTCCGAGGCGCTCTCTGCGCTTGGCAATTTGGGCTACGCGCCCCAAGACGCGGCGTCGGCCGTGGCGCAAGCCAGCGATCAAGGTGCGCAAGATATAAGTGCGTTGATCAAAGCGGCGTTGAAACTTCTTGCGCCAAAGGGCTAAGGAAGGCTCATGGAAAGTGATCCCACATTGCGCCCCGAGCGGCTTGCCGAAGACAATGATCGCGCGTTGCGTCCGCAAGGTCTTGATGAGTTCATCGGTCAAGCAGAGGCACGCGCAAACCTCAAGGTTTTCATCCAGTCTGCGCGTCAACGTGAACAGGCGATGGACCACACATTGTTTCACGGTCCACCGGGTTTGGGCAAAACGACCCTTGCCCAAATTATGGCCCGTGAGCTTGGGGTGAATTTCCGCATGACATCCGGGCCTGTACTGGCCAAGGCGGGTGATCTGGCAGCGATCTTGACTAACCTTGAAGCACGCGATGTGCTGTTCATCGATGAAATTCACCGACTGAATCCTGTTGTCGAAGAGGTGCTTTACCCTGCGCTTGAGGATTTTGAGCTTGATCTGGTGATTGGTGAAGGCCCCGCCGCGCGCACCGTGCGGATTGAATTGCAGCCCTTCACGCTTGTTGGGGCGACCACCCGTCTTGGTCTTTTGACTACGCCGCTGCGTGACCGCTTTGGTATTCCAACGCGGCTGCAGTTTTACACCACCGATGAGCTGCACGAGATCGTCGCCCGCGGTGCGCGTCTTTTGGGCGTTACCGCAGATGATGAGGGCATTCGCGAAATTGCAAAACGTGCGCGTGGCACCCCGCGCATTGCGGGCAGATTGCTGCGCCGTGTTGTGGACTTTGCGCTTGTGGAAGGCAACGGCCAGATCAGCCGTGCCCTTGCGGATAATGCGTTGACCCGTTTGGGCGTTGATAAGTTGGGCCTTGATGGCGCGGACCGTAGATATCTCAGCCTTGTTGCGGAGAATTATCAGGGTGGGCCCGTTGGCATCGAGACAATGGCTGCCGCGTTGTCTGAAAGCCGTGATGCGCTTGAAGAAGTGATTGAGCCTTACCTGCTGCAGCAAGGCTTGATACAGCGCACCCCACGCGGCCGGATGTTGGCGCAAAAGGCATGGGATCATTTGGGGCTGGCCGCACCGAAGAAACAGGGCGGCCTTTTTGAATAACGGCGCAGGGTTCACAGATGCATGATCAAGAAACATACACCGCAAAAGACGTAGAGGCCTGCTTTACCCGCTTTGATGGGGCTTATGTTTTTGCCCGTTGGGGCAGGGCGATCGCCCCTGTCATTTTTGGTGTGGATGAGGCGACTTTGGCTGTGTTCAAGGGCGCGTGCGAAGCTGTCGTTAGCCTTGCAGGGCACAAAATGGCGGAGGTGGACTCTGAGATTGGGGCGAACCTCATGGTCTTTTTCTGCTCTGATTGGTCCGAACTTACCGAGGTGCCGCATCTTGAACGGCTGGTCCCTGATCTGGTCCCACTTGTAGAACGCCTCAAATCGGCTGATGCCAACCAGTACCGCATTTTCCGCTTTGATGATGATGGTGGCATCAAAGCGTGTTTTGTCTTTTTGCGGATGGATGAAGTCCTCGCGGACACACCGGCAGACACAATTGCGCTGAGCCAGATGGCGCAGATGATTGTGCTTTGGTCTGATCAGGCATTTGTTGGCAGCTCTCCCTTGGCGATTGTGCCCGATGGCGGGGTGATCCTGAAGCCGCAAGTGGGTCAGCTGATCCGCGCTGCTTATGATCCTGTGCTGCCGGCTGCATCGCGCGATCCGTCCCATGCTTTGCGCCTTTTCGCGCGGCTTACGGCGGCAGGTCAGGTCCAATGACACACCGTTTGCCCATTCGCGTTTACTACGAAGATACCGACATGGCGGGTATTGTGTACTACGCCAATTACCTAAAGTTTATCGAGCGCGGTCGCACCGAGTTTGTTCGCGAGCTTGGGGTGGATCAGCGCCAGCTCAAAGAGGAGGAGGGCATCGTTTTTGCGGTCCGTCACGTAGATGCGGATTATCTCGGTTCTGCAAAATTTGACGATATACTGAGCGTTGAGACTACAATTGAAACAATCACCGGTGTCCGCTTGGTTTTTCGCCAGTATGTGCGGCGCGACGGGGATCTGTTGTTTACGGCGCTTGTGACCATTGTGGCGATCAATGAGGCGGGGGCACCTGCTCGTCTGCCAGCAAATATTCGCCGAAAGTTGCATTAAATCGCGACTACGCATGCTCAGCGTAGTAATTAAATGAAACATCGCCTATTATGTATGCAATTGGGTCCGCAAAGAGACCCGCAGTACATGAGCAGGCCATATGGAACACGCAGCAGATTTCTCAATGTGGGCGCTATTCGTGCGCGCAACGATCACCGTAAAACTCGTCATGATCATCCTGATTATCGCCAGTTTTTGGGCGTGGTCGATTATCGTTCAAAAGACAATCCAGTACCGCAAAGCGCGCGCAGAGGCCGCGAAATTTGATCAGGCTTTTTGGTCTGGCGCCCCGCTTGACGGTTTATTCGATGAGATCGGACCCGCGCCCGAAGGCGCATCAGAAAAGATTTTCGCCTCTGGCATGCTTGAATGGCGCAGGTCTCACCGAACGGATGGTGGTTTGATCGCAGGTGCGACCAGCCGCATTGATCGTGCCATGGACGTGGCGATCAACCGTGAAGCCGAAGAACTGCAAAAGGGCCTGACCGTATTGGCCACTGTTGGTTCCGCATCACCGTTCATCGGGTTGTTTGGAACCGTTTGGGGTATCATGAATGCCTTTATCGAGATCGCAGAACAGCAAAACACCAACCTTGCAGTTGTAGCCCCTGGCATTGCTGAGGCGCTTTTGGCGACAGGTCTGGGCCTTCTCGCCGCGATCCCTGCGGTTATCTACTACAACAAGCTTAGCGCAGACAGTGACCGAATTGTCGGCAATTACGAGGCGTTCTCTGACGAGTTTGCTACGATTTTGTCGCGCCAGTTGGACAGCTAAGCCATGGTTGCGGGAACAATCAAAAAAGCCGGTGGGAGTGGTCGCGGCCGCCGCCGCGGTCGTGCACAGCCGATGGCAGAAATCAACGTAACGCCTTTTGTTGATGTTATGTTGGTCTTGTTGATCATCTTCATGGTCGCGGCACCCTTGCTGACGGTTGGGGTGCCTGTTGAGTTGCCTAAAACTGCGGCCACTGCGCTTTCATCGGACAATGAAGAACCACTGACGGTGACGCTGACCGCTGATGGCGTTGTGATGATCCAAGAAACCGAAGTTGAACGCGAAGCACTGATTGGGCGCTTGCAAGCCATCGCCACCGAGCGCAGTGATGATAAAATTTTCCTGCGTGCTGATGGGGCGAACACCTATGCAAATGTTGCAGAAATCATGGGTGCTTTGAATGCGGGTGGCTTTTCGAACATTGGCCTTGTGACAGACATTGGCGGCCCCACGCTTGATAGTGTGACGCCGGTGCAGGAGCAGTAGGCACGCCTGATGCGCACGGGCTACATCATATCCGGAGTGGGTCACGCGGGCCTTATCGGCTACCTTCTTTTGGGGCCGATCTTTTCTGCTGATCCGCCGCCTTTTGAGGATGTGGAGGTAAGCGTTATTTCCTTGGCTAAGTTTGACGCGCTCACCAATCAAACACCCCCTGAAACGCCGATGCAGATTACGGCACCGGAAGCTGTTGTTGCACCGCCTCCTGAACCCACGCCTGAGCCTGCGCCGCAGCCTGTGCCTGAACCTGTCCGGCCCCAAACGCCTGAGCCTGTGCGCCCGACCCCGCCGCCTGATGCCACGCCCGATGTGAGCCAGATTGCGCCACTGCCACAGACGGATGTGACCGATGAGGCACCCGAAGAACCCAGACCGCCAGCTCCCCCGCCTGAGCCGCAAGTGAGTATCATTATTGATGCGTCCAAGCGCCCCAAAGCGCGACCTGCGCCACGTATTGCACCCCAAGCGGTTGCCCCACCGCCCCTTGATGCGACCATCGCGGATCAAACCCAAGACGCGGTCGTAGAAACGAATGCTCCTGATGCGCTGCCAAGTACCCAAAGCGATGCCCAGCAAGCAACGGCCCCTGAAGAGGCTGCGCCCGAAGTCGTGACGGAAGCAGAAGAAGCAGGTGGCGCGCCAACCCATTCAATTCGCCCACCCGCGCGTCCCAATAGGCCTGTGGCACCAGTGCAAGCAGCCCAGTCTGAGGTGGCGTCCGAGGCCGATGCGGCTGCGCAAACTGCTGAAACCACAGATGCTGCGCCTGCAAGCGATGCGCCCGTTGGTCCACCAATGACCCAAGGCGAGCGCCAGTCGCTTGTTGGTCAGATACAGAACAAATGGGCTGTTCCGCCGCGCGTGATCAGCGACCAAGTCGTTATCACCGTCCGCTTTGCGGTGGGGGAAGACCGGCGTCCAATTTCAGGCTCCGAAGAGTTGATCAGCGGCTCGGGAAGTGCTGATCTAAATCAGATTGCATACCGTGCAGCGCGAAGTGCGATTTTCCGCGCAGGGGCACAGGGCTTTGATTTGCCTGATGGCAAATACGATCAATGGAAAGACATTGAGATTACCTTTAACCCGTCAGGCCTGCGCCTGAAGTAATGAATGAGGGATAGGTTTATGAGGCAGTTTATTGGTGCCATTTTGTTTGCAGCGTCCGCGACCCTTGGATGCATCGCCCCCAGCACAAGCGTGGCACAGACCCTGCGGCTTGAGATTACGGACGGCGTCATTGAGCCGCTGCCTTTTGCCTTGCCAACCTTCATTTCCGAGACATCCAACGCAGGTGAGATGGCCCTGCAAATCAGTGGTCTGGTCGCAGATGATTTGCGCGGCACTGGATTGTTCCGCCAAATCCAGCCGGAAGCGTTCATTAGCCAAATCAGCGCGTTTGGCGCACCTGTGCAATACCCCGATTGGCGCGCGATTAATGCCCAAGCGCTGATCACGGGTGCAGTTTCAGTCAGTGGCAATGGCCGCGTGACCGTTAAGTTCCGCCTGTATGATGTATTCACCGGCTCCGAGTTGGGCCAAGGCCTTCAGTTTGTCGGCACCACTGATGGCTGGCGCCGTATCGCCCATAAAGTGGCCGACGAGGTTTATGCGCGCATCACTGGCGAGGGCCCTTATTTTGACAGTCGCGTTGTTTTTGTTGGCGAAACCGGCCCCAAAGAGAACCGTGCCAAACGTCTTGGGATTATGGATTTTGACGGTGCAAACGTTCAATACCTGACGGATAGCAGCGCCATTGTTCTTGCACCGCGGTTTTCTCCTGACGGTGAACGGGTGCTCTACACCAGCTACGAGACAGGCGTCCCGCGCATCTACGTGTTGGACGTGGGCCGCGTGTCACGGCGCGCGCTTGATGTTCCTGACGGCTCCATGAGTTTTGCGCCGCGTTTTGCGCCCGATGGACGAACTGTGGTGTTCTCGCTTGCAACTGGGGGCAACACGGATCTCTATACCCTTGATGTGCGCACCAATGCGCGTACACGCCTGACGTCGACCCCAGCTATTGAAACGGCCCCAAGTTATTCACCTGACGGGCGCAGCATTGTGTTCGAAAGCGACCGCTCAGGCTCGCCGCAACTGTATATTATGCCCGCCACAGGTGGTGAGGCGCGCCGCATTAGCACAGGTGCGGGGCGCTACGGCACGCCAGTTTGGTCGCCTAAGGGGGATTTGATTGCCTTTACCAAGCAAAATCGTGGCCGGTTCCATATTGGTGTGATGCGGACAGATGGCTCTGAAGAGCGGCTTTTGACCGCGTCCTTCCTTGATGAGGGCCCAACGTGGTCGCCCAACGGTCGGGTCATTATGTTTACCCGTGAAACCCAAGGGGCCAATGGCGCGCCTGCGCTTTATTCAGTGGATATCTCGGGGCGTAATCTCGCAAAAGTGCGCACTCAAACAGCGGCATCTGATCCTTCATGGTCGCCTTTACAGCGCTGATGTGCTAATTTGGCACCAAACAACAACAATAATTGCAGCTCATCTAAGACAGGACATCACTTATGAAGACGTTGACAAAATCAGCACTGCTTATCGCGGGCATGTCATTGGCCGCCTGTAGTAACGGCACCCTATTCGGCTCTGGCGGGGGTGTCGGGGGCAGTGGAAATGGCGCGTTCGGTGCCAACGGTGGGGTGGGTGTCAGCGCACTTGATCCCGCGTCCGTCGGTTATTTCAACGAGACCGTGGGCAATAAAATTCTGTTTGATGTGGATCAAAGCACGTTGAACGCATCGGGGCGCTCTATTCTGGACGGTCAGGTGGCTTGGCTGCGTGCCAACCCTGCGTTTGTCGCGGTGATTGAAGGTCACGCGGATGAGCAGGGCACGCGTGAGTATAACTTGGCCCTTGGTGCGCGGCGCTCTAATGCGGTGCGTGAATATCTGGTCAGCCAAGGTATTGCAGGTACGCGCCTGCGTACGCTGACATATGGCAAGGAACGCCCGTTTTCTGCGTGTTCGACCGAGAGTTGTTATGCGCAAAACCGCCGCGCAGTGACCATCTTGTCCGGATCAGGCACAAGCTGATGCGGGCGCTGCGGGTTGTTGCAATATGTGCCGCGCTACTGCCCTTCGGGGCAGCGCTAAGCGCCGAAACTTTGGGGGATGTGCGGGCGGATCTGTCCCGACTTGCCGCCGAAGTCAACAGCCTGCGCGCCGAACTATCTGCCACCGGCAGCACCAATCCGCTTGCGGGGGATGTTTCTACTCTTGCACGCATCGAGACCCTTGAGGCGACCTTGTCACAGCTGACCGCAAAGACCGAGCAACTGGATATTCGCATTAATTCGGTGGTGCGTGATGGAACAAACCGCCTTGATGATTTGAACTTCCGGATCTGTGATCTTGATCCTGCCTGTGACATCGCCACCATCGGGTCGACTGCCGTATTGGGCGGCGTTGAAGTTGTGGAACCCGCTACGAATGTGGTGGTTCCAGAGCAAAATGACGTTTCACTGGCTATTGGTGAGCTGACAGATTTTGAGCGGGCTGAGGCGGCGCTCACCTCAGGTGACTTTCGTAGCGCCGCGGACCAGTTTGCGACCTTTACTGAGACCTACCCAGGCGGGCCGCTAGAGACCCGCGCCAATTTGTTGCGCGGCGATGCACTTGCGGGGCTGGGTGATATGGCACCGGCTGCGCGTGCCTATCTTGATGCGTTTTCTGGTGCGCCAAGTGGTCCTGAGGCTGCCCCTGCGCTGTATAGGCTTGGCACATCCCTCGCGGATTTGGGCCAAACATCTGAGGCCTGTGTTACCCTGGGTGAGGTCACTAGCCGTTTTGCCTCTGCCCCCGAAGCTGCCCAAGCGGCGGCCGCGCGTTTGAACATGGGCTGCGAATAGGGCGTGGTTTCAACGGCTGTTTTGATCGACAAACTGGATCAGCTCTATGGCTGGGAACCGCCTGCATTGATCGGTGTGGCGGTATCTGGTGGGTCTGACAGCCTTGCTCTGTTGCACCTGTTGAACGATTGGGGACGTGCAAAGATTGTTGCGGCCACGGTTGATCATGGTTTGCGAAAAGAGGCGGCTGAGGAGGCTGCTTATGTTGGCCGCATTTGTGCCGCTCTTAATATTCCTCATGATACGCTGCGTTGGACCGCATGGAACGGCAGCGGCAATGTCCAAGACGAAGCGCGCCGTGCGCGTTATGGCCTTTTGGCGCGGTGGGGTAAAAAGCGCGGTGTTGATTTTGTGACACTTGGTCATACCCGCGATGATGTCGCTGAGACATTCTTGATGCGGCTCGCTCGCAAATCAGGTGTTGATGGTTTGGCCGCAATGGCCGCACGCGCTAACAAAAACGGGATGCGTTTTGATCGCCCGCTGTTGGATGTGAGCCGTGCCGACCTTCGCCACTACTTGCATGAAACAGGTGTTGCGTGGGTTGATGATCCTTCCAATGACAACGATGCATTTGACCGCGTAAGGGCACGCCAGCTGCTTGAAAATTTGGGTGAAATGGGGATCACGTCTGATGTGTTGGGCAGTGTCGCTGCTAAGTTGCGTGCTGAGCGGTCCGCCTTGGGGCAAGCCGTCTATGAGCTTGCTGACCGGATCACACACGAGGAAGCAGGCGACGTCATCATTGACGCCAAACGGTTCTCTATTGCGCATCCTGAATTGCAGCGCCGCCTGTTGAACGTTGCCCTTCAATGGGTGGCCAGTGCGGATTACACCCCGCGCCATGATGCCCTTATGGAAGTCGCGCAGGCGATCGATATGCGACAGACCAAAACGCTTCACGGCTGTTTGATTACGGCCGGTGCAGCAGATATTCGCATTGGCCGTGAATTTAACGCGGTTTGGGATGCAACCGCCCAACCGAGCGCACTGTGGGATGGTCGCTGGCAGCTTACAGGTCCGGCTGAATTGGGCGACGAGGTGCGCGCATTGGGTGAAGAAGGCTTGGGCCAGTTGCCTGACTGGCGCGCAGCGGGATTGCCGCGCCGTTCATTGATGGCGTCACCATCTGTTTGGCGCGCAGACCGGCTAATTGCCGCTCCTTTGGCCTCATTTAATGCCGCATGGAGCGCAAAATGCGCGACATCTTACATCAGTTCCCTTTTAACGCATTGAAGTTGGGGATGTAGTCTCTATTTTAAGACCTAACAGTTATGCACGCCCTTTAGGGGGTGATGCGATTCCCCACATTGAGGAGACCTCCCTTGGGTAACGCGCGAAATTTCGCCTTTTGGATCGTTCTTGGCCTGCTTGTGCTGGCCCTATTCCAACTTGTTGGAGGCGGCCAAAGCACGGCAAACAGCTCTGAAGTTAGCTATTCTCAGTTTGTAGACGCCATTGAAGGTAACGAAGTGGCCAATGCCCGCGTTGACGGTGAACGCGTCACATACCGCGGGACCGATGGCCGTGATTACACAACGATCATGCCGCGCGACGCGGAAGTGACTGATCTTCTGTTGGCCAGCGACATTCCGTTTGAGGCAAAATCACAAGAAACCAGTGGCTTCCAAGCGCTGCTCTTTAACCTGTTGCCAATCCTGTTGCTGATCGGTGTGTGGATTTTCTTCATGCAGCGCATGCAAGGTGGCGGCAAGGGCGGGGCGATGGGCTTTGGGAAATCAAAAGCTAAGCTGCTGACCGAAAAACATGGCCGTGTGACGTTTGATGACGTTGCAGGTATCGATGAAGCTAAAGAAGAGCTCGAAGAGATTGTTGAGTTCTTGCGCAACCCACAAAAATTTAGCCGTTTGGGCGGTAAAATCCCCAAAGGGGCGCTTCTTGTTGGCCCTCCGGGTACAGGTAAAACCCTTCTCGCGCGTGCAATCGCGGGTGAGGCTGGTGTGCCCTTCTTTACTATTTCGGGGTCGGACTTCGTTGAGATGTTCGTCGGTGTTGGTGCGTCGCGTGTCCGTGACATGTTTGCGGACGCCAAAAAGAACGCGCCTTGCATTGTGTTCATCGATGAAATTGACGCAGTCGGACGCGCGCGTGGTTCGGGCTACGGCGGCGGCAACGACGAACGCGAGCAAACGCTGAACCAGCTATTGGTTGAGATGGACGGCTTTGAAGCAAATGAAGGCGTTATTATCGTTGCGGCTACGAACCGTCGTGACGTGCTTGATCCGGCGTTGCTGCGTCCTGGTCGATTTGACCGCCAGGTCACTGTGCCTAACCCAGACATCAAAGGTCGTGAGAAAATTTTGGGTGTGCATGCACGCAAAACACCGCTTGGCCCTGATGTTGACCTGCGCATTATTGCACGCGGCACGCCTGGTTTCTCGGGCGCCGATCTGGCGAACCTCGTGAACGAGTCTGCCTTGATGGCAGCGCGTGTTGGACGCCGTTTTGTAACGATGGAAGATTTTGAGTCGGCGAAAGACAAAGTCATGATGGGTGCAGAGCGCCGCAGCATGGTTATGACAGCTGAACAAAAAGAAATGACCGCATATCATGAAGCAGGCCACGCCATCGTTGGTATAAGTCTGCCGAAATGTGATCCTGTTTATAAGGCCACGATTATTCCGCGCGGTGGTGCTTTGGGCATGGTGATGAGCCTGCCTGAAATGGACCGTCTCAACATGTTCAAAGATGAATGCCACCAACGTCTTGCCATGACTATGGCCGGCAAAGCGGCGGAAATCTTTAAATATGGCGAGGATGCTGTGTCAAATGGACCCGCTGGCGACATTCAGCAGGCTAGCCAACTGGCCCGTGCGATGGTGCTACGTTGGGGCATGTCTGACAAAGTTGGTAACATCGACTATGCAGAAGCTGCTGAAGGATACTCTGGCAATACCGCTGGTTTTTCGGTCTCGGCTAATACCAAAGAGCTGATCGAGGAAGAAGTACGCGGGTTTATCCAACGTGGCTACGACAAAGCAGCTGAGATTATTCGGGAAAAATCCGAAGAGTTCGAGCGCCTTGCCCAAGGTCTGTTGGAGTACGAAACGCTGACTGGTGAAGAAATCAAGCGTGTGATGCGCGGCGAACCACCACATCTGAGCAACGATGAGGATGACAAGGACGATGGTTCTGCACCATCAGTCACAGCTGTGCCGAAAGCCAAGCGTCGCAAGCCGTCCTCTGGTGATGAGGGTGGCTTGCCCGCGCCGACTTAAGCCAGCTTTATGTGCTAATTTTGAAAGCCCCGTCGATGATTTCGGCGGGGCTTTATCTTTTCGGACGGGCGACTACCCCAGCTGAGAATGATGCAAATTGGAAACTTCGTATACGGCGGTGGACGGTGACGCGCCGTAAATTGTCGGAATCGACGGGCGTGATTTCAAATGATGGCTCTACCAACGACTCAACGAAACGTGGACATCAATAGGGAACCCTGCGCCATGGCATATAAGACCGACATCGAAATTGCGCGCGAAGCGAACAAGAAGCCGATCCAAGAGATTGGCGCAAAACTGGGCATTGGTTCTGATGATTTGCTTCCCTACGGCCACGACAAAGCCAAGGTCAGCCAGAAATTCATCGACTCCGTTCAAGGTAATGAGAGCGGTAAACTGATCCTTGTGACTGCAATTAACCCAACTCCAGCGGGTGAAGGCAAAACCACAACAACCGTGGGCCTTGGTGATGGTCTGAACCGCATTGGCAAAAAAGCGGCTGTTTGTATCCGTGAAGCATCGCTTGGGCCAAACTTCGGCATGAAGGGTGGCGCTGCGGGTGGTGGTTATGCGCAAATCGTTCCGATGGAAGACATGAACCTGCACTTTACCGGTGACTTCCACGCGATTACCTCGGCGCACTCACTGCTTTCTGCGATGATCGACAACCACATTTATTGGGGCAACGAGCAGGAAATCGACATCCGACGTGTTCAGTGGAAGCGCGTTGTTGACATGAATGACCGCGCCCTTCGCCAGATCACCGCTTCTTTGGGTGGCGTGGCAAACGGCTTTCCGCGTGAGGCTGGTTTTGACATTACGGTTGCATCCGAAGTCATGGCGATCTTGTGCTTGGCGAACAACCTCAAGGACTTGCAGCAGCGTCTCGGTGATATGATCGTGGCTTACCGCCGTGACCGTACACCTGTGTTCTGTCGCGATATCAAGGCCGATGGTGCGATGACCGTACTTTTGAAAGATGCGATGCAGCCCAACCTTGTTCAGACGCTTGAGAATAACCCTGCGTTTGTACATGGTGGCCCGTTTGCCAACATTGCACATGGCTGTAACTCTGTGATTGCTACGAACACTGCGCTCAAAATTGCAGATTTTGTTGTGACCGAGGCGGGCTTTGGCGCGGACCTTGGCGCTGAGAAATTCATGAACATCAAGTGCCGCAAAGCTGGCCTTGCACCGGACTGCATTGTTTTGGTTGCAACTGTCCGGGCAATGAAAATGAACGGCGGCGTGGCGAAAGCGGACCTTGGCGCTGAAAACGTTGATGCGGTGAAAGAAGGCTGTGCGAACCTTGGACGCCACATTGGTAACCTCAAATCATTCGGCGTGCCTGTAGTTGTTGCGATCAACCATTTTGTCACCGACACGGACGCTGAAGTTCAGGCAGTTAAGGATTACGTTGCGACCCAAGGGTCCGAAGCTATTCTTTCACGGCACTGGGAATTGGGCTCTGAAGGCTCTGAGGCATTGGCGAAACGTGTGGCCGCGATTGCCGAAAGTGGTGCAGCCCAGTTTGCCCCGATTTATCCAGATGACATGTCATTGATGGAGAAAATCAACACAATCGCCAAGACAATCTATCGCGCTGACGAAGTTCTGGCGGATCAGAAAATTCGCGATCAGTTGAAGCTTTGGGAAGAGCAGGGGTATGGCCACTTGCCGATCTGTATGGCCAAGACGCAATACTCGTTCAGCACGGACCCGAACCTGCGCGGTGCGCCCGTTGGTCACTCGGTGCCGGTGCGTGAAGTACGCCTGAGTGCCGGTGCAGGTTTTGTTGTGGTTGTTTGCGGTGAAATCATGACCATGCCGGGTCTTCCGCGCGTGCCGTCTGCAGAAAATATTCACCTGAATGATGATGGCCAAATCGAAGGCTTATTCTAATCGAAACCAAAGCGCGCGCCGCATTGAGCCACGCGCGCTTTGACCTTCGGTGAGGATATTAAAAACAAAAGAAGAGATGAAAATGACTGCTACAGTTATTGACGGTAAAGAATTTGCAGCGCGCGTACGTGCCAAAGTGGCCGATCACGTGACACGCCTGAAAGACGAAAACGGCATTACACCTGGCCTTGCGGTTGTGCTGGTGGGTGAAGATCCGGCGAGCCAAGTGTATGTGCGCTCCAAAGGTAAGATGACCGTCGAAGTTGGCATGAACAGTTTTGAGCACAAGCTGGACGTGAATACCTCGGAAAAAGACCTGCTTGCGCTGATTGAAAAGCTAAACAACGATCCTGCGGTGCACGGTATTTTGTGTCAGCTGCCGCTGCCAAAGCACTTGGATGAAGACCTGATTATCAACTCGATTTCTCCTGCGAAGGACGTCGACGGCTTTCATATTTCTAATGTTGGGCTACTTGGGACCGGGCAAAAATCAATGGTGCCTTGTACGCCGCTTGGTTGTTTGATGATGCTGCGGGATCATCATGGCTCGATCAGCGGGATGAATGCTGTGGTGATTGGACGTTCCAACATCGTGGGCAAACCGATGGCCCAACTTTTGCTGAATGACAGTGCCACGGTGACCATTGCACATTCGCGCACGAAAGATTTGGCTGATGTTGTGCGGGGGGCCGATATCGTTGTCGCTGCTGTTGGGCGCCCTGAGATGGTGCCTGGCGATTGGATCAAGCAAGGCGCGACTGTTATTGATGTGGGCATTAACCGAATTGATGCGCCCGAAAAGGGTGAGGGTAAAACCCGCCTTGTGGGCGACGTTGATTACGCCAGTTGTGCCGAAGTCGCCGGTGCCATCACGCCAGTTCCGGGCGGTGTTGGCCCGATGACAATTGCGTGTTTGTTGGTCAATACGGTTACGGCGTGCTGTCGCGCGAATGGCCTTGTGGAGCCGGAGGGCCTCACCGCGTAATCATCTAACGCGGCATCGGAATTTCAATCGGCGCGGATCCTGTCAAAATGGCCCGCGCCGTTTTTGTGAACAGTTGGCTCAAAGCTGGGTCTGTTGTTTTTAGCCCGCCCGTATAAGTGCCGAATGATGGTAACATCAGGTGGCATTCATCATAAAGAAACGCAGGGCGCGTTACAGCCCGCCCACGTAGATTGATCGTTGCCTTGGGGTGATAATGCCCGGATATTTCGCCGGTTTTTGGTGTGGCGATATGACTAAATATCAGCCCTTTACGCGTCAGCTGAGCGACGTGCGTGCCACCAAACGCTGTATCGCCCGTATCATGATTTCCCTCGATCCACGTCCACACCCGGCCTGCTTGCAGCCGTGTGATCCATGTCTGATGCCGCTCAGCAAGTTGACCCGCGGCAGTTAGGTCATCGAAGCTGTCACCAAGACAAACGACGTGGGCCGGATTGGTCTGATTGATCGCCGTGTCGAGGCGGCCGAGCGTGTCATCGGTTTCATAGGGTGGAAGCAACGACCCGCCGCGCCGCGCGATACGCTCGGATTTTCCAAGATGCAGATCGGACACGATCAGCATGCTCTCAGCGGGCCAAAACAGCGCGCTGTCGCCGCGCGCCTCTAGGGTGTAACCTTGGAAAATGAATTGGTGGCTTGCCATGTGGTTGTCGTGCCGCGTTCTATGCGCAGCCGCAAGGGTTAGAAAGGCACGGCCCATCTTTTTGGTGCTGTCGTTGGCACACCTGCTGCTGACATCAGGCGTTCTGCCTCATCTGCCATAAGTCGTTCTTCCGCTAAGCCGCGCACGGGTACACGGCCTGCTTCCAAGAAAAGGGGTGCAGACAGGGGGCTGATCCGATCAAGGGTAATCAGGTCGATACGGTCTTCCACGCGGCTTAACATTTGCTCAATGCGGCCAAAATCGACCAAGCCGCGCATGGCCTCTTCGCGGGTGATCTGCATCATCACGTGGTTAGGGTCATATTTGTGCAACGTGTCGTATAGGATATCGCTGCTAAAGGTCGCTTGGCGGCCCGATTTGCGTGCGGTCGGCAAGTTGCGTTCAATGAGACCTGCGATGGTTGCGCTTGCTTTGAAAGTTCGTTTCATCACGGCGTTGCCGGCCAACCATGTCTCAAGACCGTCACGCATTGTGGCGGGATTAAGCATCTCATGTGGGTTGGTTACGGGATCAAGCGACCAGATAAGTGTGGCATAGTCAGTGGCCACAAAACCCAACGGGCCCAGAGCTGCTTCTTCCATCTTATTGGTCAGCAAAAGGCCAAGGGTCTGTTGTGCGTTGCGGCCCGCAAAACCGTAAACCACTGTCTGCGCGCGCCCATCGTGGGGAAAACTTTCGATCATCAAGCGGTCGGGGGAAGGAAGCTGACTAGCTTTTCGTTGAAGGTGCAGCCAGTCGCGGGTCGCGGGGGGAAGCTCGGGCCAGTCTTGTTGTTGAAACATCATCAAGATGCGCTCGGAGAGTTGCGTTGATGTGGCAAACTTGGTGCCCAAAAACGTTGCAATCTTTGGTTTGTCACCGCCGCGCCGTGTGACTTCAACAGTCATCTCGCGCAGCCCTTCATACCGAACAACTTGGCCACCAATCAAAAACGTATCGCCCGCGGTGAGTGTTGCGGCAAATCCTTCCTCAACCTCGCCCAAAGGTTTGCCGCCCATGCGGTTCTTAAGCCTAACTTTAAGTGTGTCGGTATCCTGAATGGTACCGATGTTCATACGGATCCGCTGACTGGCGCGTGGGTCGCGTAATTGCCAATCGCCATCTGCGGTCTGCAGCAATCGCTGCCACCGGTCATAGGCACGTAAGGCATAGCCACCAGTGGCACAAAATTCCAGACAGTCATCAAATTGCGCCCGTGATAGGGTGGTATAGGCGCCTGCACTTATGATCTCAGCATAAAGGTCATCGGCGTTAAATGGGCCCGCACATGCCCGGATGAGAATGTGTTGGCACAAAACATCACGGGGGCCACTGCCGCGCGGGTCACCATCAAGATCATGATCCCACACTGCGTTCAGCGCCGCGATACATTCCATGACCTCAAAGCGGTTCGCGGGAACCAGCCGTGCTTTGGAAGGCGCGTTGTACCTGTGGTTGGCGCGTCCGATCCTTTGAACAAGACGTTTGACGTTCTTTGGGGTACCGATCTGAATGACCAAATCAACGTCGCCCCAATCAATCCCAAGGTCCAGTGAGCCTGTGCACACAACGGCCTTCAGCGCGCCCGCGGCCATGGCGCTTTCGACTTTTTCACGCTGCTCTCGCGCCAAGCTGCCGTGGTGGATGGCGATGGGCAGCTGTGCTTCATTGGCCAGCCATAAATCGTGAAAGAACAACTCGGCCTGAGCGCGGGTGTTGTGAAAGATCAGGGTAGTTTTGTGCCGTGCAATTTCACGAAGGACACTTGGTATCGCATACCGCCCACCAGAGCCCGCCCAAGGAGGCGCCTCATCAATTTCCAGCATTTCAATATCTGCCGGGGCACCGGCCTCGGCGTGTAAAATTTTGCATGGATCAGGATGACGCGCCATCAGATGCGCAATCGCGGCGGGGTCTTCAACGGTGGCGGACAGGCCAACACGGCGAAGATTAGGGCACATTGCTTGCAAATGGCTGAGAGCTAGAAATAACTGATCCCCGCGTTTGGATTCCGATAATGCGTGGATTTCATCAATGACAATCCGCTGTAGGCCTTTGAACATGCGCGGCGCATCGGGATAGCTGATCAAAAGCGCGAGGGATTCTGGCGTGGTCAACAGGATGTGGGGCGGGTCAGCGCGTTGGCGCTTTTTCTGGGTTTGTGTTGTGTCGCCAGTTCGGTCTTCAATGCGGATGGGCAGGCCGATTTCATCGACGGGTGTTCGAAGGTTGCGCTTGATATCCGCTGCCAGCGCTTTGAGAGGGCTGACATAAAGCGTGTGGAGCCCCTTGTGCTCGGTCGTCGCTAACTCGGACAGGGTGGGCAGAAAACCAGCCATGGTTTTGCCGCCCCCCGTTGGCGCGATGAGCAGCGTGGCGGGATCATCGGCGCAGTTTAACATGTCCTGTTGGTGCTGATGCAACTGCCATCCGCGAGCCGAGAACCACGCTGTTATCTGGTTTGATAACTCCATGCTTTAGTAAATAGATTTCCTTTTCAAAAAACTATGTTTCTAGTGAGTTTACTTTACGAATCTGTTGCACCCTTAGTCATCAAGTTTGGATATCATCGCCTCATTGTCAGGAAACAAGTAACAGATCGGACTTAACATAATCCGCTTGGTTTGGGAGGAATTATTCTTCTTTCGAGCTTGTGATGCTTGGCGTGATAATAATTGCGAGTTCTGATTGGTTGTTTAGGTAATCAGGGCTTTCGAAAATTGAACCAATAAAAGGTATATCACGAAGGATATTCTTATGACCGGCAAGCTTTTTTAGATCATCTTCTATGAGGTCAGTGATCATTATACTTTGGTCTTCAAAAAGCCTCATGGTTTTGCTGACGGTTCGGGTCTGAAATTCATTATGTTCAAATATTTTTTTATTGATCGGGCTCACATTTTTGACGCTAGATGCTGATAATATCGCTTCTAGCTCGAATAAACCACCTTCTCCTATTTGAGGCTGTATTCTTAAATGCAATCCAATAGGCTTGGCCTTAACCTCGACACCACCATTGATTTTATTAATGGGCATTAAAAAATCACGTACTGCTAACAAATCTAAATATTTGCCTTCAGATGTTTCGAGTTCGGTCTCAGTTAAGGTCCTCACAACACCTTTTTGCTCAAGTGCTTGAAGCAGCATTTCGATGTCATCATCGTTTGCATTCAGTAGTGATATTGTAGGCTTGAGGGCGTCAGCCGTGAAATCTGTAGGGCCCGAGCCCTGATCGATCTTTCCAGTCCTTGGCAAAACTGGTTCTTTATTTTGCTTTCTAAAGCTACTTTCGTCTAGGAAAGAGCTTTCCAACATCGATGAGTTAAGCGTTTTTCTAACATTGTGATGCATTTCTGTAAGCCGGATAGACAGTCTCACACTAACTGGCTCTGCAATTCGCATCAAATTTGAGGTTGCTTCCGGAGCATATCTTTGAGCTAAGTTCATCGCTCGCGAAATATTTTTGGTAGAAGATACGACCCCGTATAATACGATCCCATCGTTGGCTGTGTTAATTTCGATTTTTTCATTCGGAAGAATTTCTGCCAGACGTTGTTTAAGTTCCACTATGTCTGGTGTCACATGGACATTCACGTTTGTAATTAGTGTGCCTTCTTTGTCTAAAAATGTAATGGTCGTTTGCCCTAATGTCTTGCCAAGTATGTATACCGTACGATTGGATAGTGTCGAAATGTCGGCAATGTTTGGGTTTGCAATACTTAGTTCAGCAAAAGGCTCAGCTGCTTTAACAACAACAGCTTGATTTTTTGTTACATAGATAGCAGTTGAAGGGGTGCCTGATAAAGTCTGCAAGACTTCAGCAGAGACATTGGAGCTAAAGAGATGCGCCAGAAGCACTGTGATAGTAAGTATTATATTGCTAGAAGTAAGTGCTTTCATCGCGTCTGTCCACTGATTTGCATTTACGTTATGAGAATGTAATTTGTATCGCCTTGCAATCGAGTAACAGCATTGCTGAGTTTAATGCCATGATTTTTTCAATCTTTTATGCCATGTTAATGTTGACGATTTTAACGTAGATGAATAGTCGGGATCCAATTGAGGTTCTCTCCATTAGTTACAGATTGACCATGTCAATTAGTTAATCCACCAAAGTCATGGTGCGACAACCGTTGTAACCATTAAGTTCCATGCTGAATTGATAACCGGATTTCAAGTGCGCTGAATGTGGTGAAACTGCCGTACGATGAGCCGTTTGGCCGAACAGCTTGATGCCGAACTTGATCGTATGCGGCGGTTTGTAGGGCTTGATCGGGTTGTATGGCAAAGTGAGCGGGGCTAACCTGTGCCAACGACAAAGGGCGCACCATTGGCGCGCCCATTTTTTCTGCTAGATACACGTCCGTCCCTAACGGGATCGGTGCCCTAAGCCTGTTAAACAATCGTGGCTTGCGTTGCTGCGCGTAGTTGTTCTTCGCTCACGCCTTTGGCGGTCTCAACTATCCGCAGGCCGCCCTTTACCACGTCCAAAACACCCAAGTTGGTGATGATGCGGTTTACCACCGCTTGGCCCGTTAAAGGCAGGGTGCATTTCTTAAGCAGCTTGCTGTCCCCGTGTTTGTTGGTGTGATCCATGACAACGACAACACGGCCCACACCAGCCACCAGATCCATCGCGCCGCCCATGCCTTTGACCAGCTTGCCTGGGATCATCCAGTTCGCCAGATCACCGTTTTCATCCACCTCCATGGCGCCCAGAATGGCCATGGCAATCTTTCCGCCGCGGATCATTCCAAAAGAAGTAGCGCTGTCAAAGTAGGCGGTGTTGGGCAGCTCTGTAATTGTCTGCTTGCCCGCGTTGATTAAGTCGGCGTCAACTGCGTCCTCGGTCGGGAAAGGGCCCATACCAAGCATGCCGTTTTCCGATTGCAGCGTCACCTCAACGCCCTCAGGAATAAAATTCGGCACCAAAGTCGGAATGCCGATCCCGAGGTTCACATACGTGCCGTCTTCAAGTTCAAGCGCTGCGCGTGCAGCCATTTGATTGCGATCCCACATGTTATGCGCTCCTCACGGTTTGTTGCTCAATCCGCTTTTCATGCTCGCCTTGGATCAAGCGGTGCACGTAAATGCCGGGAAGGTGGATGTGATCGGGGTCAAGGCTGCCGACGGGCACAATCTCTTCCACTTCCAGCACACACATCTTGCCGCACATAGCCGCTGGCGGATTAAAGTTGCGCGCTGTTTTGCGGAATATCGCGTTGCCGGTCTCGTCGGCTTTCCATGCCTTCACGATGGACAGATCGGCAAAAATGCCTTCCTCCATGATATAGGTTTCGCCGCCAAAATCGCGGTTGTCTTTGCCTTCTGCGATCACGGTACCCACGCCAGTTTTGGTGTAAAATCCGGGGATACCGCAGCCGCCCGCGCGCATCCGTTCCGCCAAAGTGCCTTGGGGGTTAAATTCCAACTCCAACTCGCCGGACAGGTATTGGCGCATAAACTCGGCGTTCTCACCAACGTAGGACGAGATCATTTTCTTGACCTGACGGGTTTGCAGCAAGATCCCGATGCCAAAATCATCGACGCCGGCGTTGTTGGATGCAAAGGTCAAATCCTTGGTGCCCGCCTCCTTGATTGCCTGCAACAGTAACTCGGGAATGCCGCACAGCCCGAACCCGCCGGCCGCAATAAACATGCCGTCGCGCAAAACACCCTGAAGAGCACTCGCCGCGTCTGGATAGATTTTCGTCATCAAACCACCCTCTAAATTTCTATCTTATAAAGAGCGTCCAGCAGCAGAGAGTCAATGCACGTGCAGCAGAAATTGCAACCGGTTGCAATTTTCGGTGAGGAGTTTAGTTATCGAAGGTGCGTAGTTCATAAAAGCATCAAAGAAATGAATTGAAGCGGCACGAACACCTGACTTCGCGAGCATCAGATAAAATGAAGCCGCCAAACCCGAAGTCAGGCTGGCGGCTTTAAATTACTTTTTAGGGGCTGCTTTCTTTTTGGCAGCAGGTTTTTTCGCCGCAGCCTTATTTGCCGGGGCTTTCTTTTTCGCAGGCGCGCGTTTCTTCGTGCCCTTTTTGGCCTCTTTTTCGGCAATCCACTCAAGCGCCATATCGATGTTCACATCTTCGGCGTTGGTCTCTTTGGGGATGGTCGCGTTTACTTTTTCCCATTTGATGTAGGGACCATATTTACCTTCGCGGATTGAGATGTTTCCGCCATCGGGATGATCGCCTAAATCCTTTAGAACTTTGGCTGGCGCGCCACGTCCTCCGCGGCTGGCAACTTTTTCGGCCAACAGTTGAACAGCACGGTTCATGCCAACTTCCCAAACCTCATCAAGCCCCTCAAGGTTGGCATTTGTCCCGCCACGGTCCGAGGTTGTTTCGGCGTGTTTGAGGTACGGTCCGTAGCGGCCAATATTGGCCCATACGTTCACGCCGTCTTCAGGGTGCGGGCCGATCAAGCGGGGCAGGGCAAGCAATTTGACCGTTGTCGCAAGGTCCAACTCCTCTGGCTTCCATTCTTGGGGCACAGATTGGCGCGGTGGTTTTTTGTTGTCTTCTGTCACTTCGCCGCGTTGTGCGTAGGGGCCAAAGCGTCCTTTGTGGATCCAGATGTTATCGCCTGCATCCTCACCCAACAGCTTACCTTCGGGAGGAATAGCGCTTGCTTCTGCCTCGGGGTCCGGTGGGCCGAAGGGGCGGGTGTATTTGCATTCGGGGTAGCGTGAACAGCCGATAAATGCACCACCGGCGCGTGCGGTGCGCATGGATAAGCGGCCCTGTTCGCAATTAGGACATAGACGTGGGTCTTTGCCGTCGCCTTCGTCTGGGAAGATATGCGGTGCAAGGACGTCGTTGATTTTCTCCAGCACATCCGTGATCGAGTTGTCCATAGCCTCATCGATCGTCGCTTTGAAGTCGCGCCAGAATGTATCGAGCAGCTTTTTGTAGTCTGCCTCGCCTGCGCTTACGTGATCAAGCTGTTCTTCAAGAGACGCGGTGTAGTCATAGCCTACGTATTTTCGGAAGTAATTTGTCAGAAAGGCAGTGACCAAGCGGCCTTTGTCCTCGGGGAAAAGGCGGTTCTTGTCTTTGCGCACGTATTCGCGGTCCTGAATGGTTGTCACGATCGACGCGTATGTTGAGGGGCGGCCAATGCCCAACTCTTCCATCCGCTTCACCAGTGTCGCCTCAGTATAGCGGGGCGGGGGCTGCGTGAAGTGCTGCTCAGGGGTGACGGAGGTTTTCGCCATCGCTTCGCCTTCGTTCACTTGGGGCAGGCGCTTATCGTCATCATCTACAACAGCATCGTCATCGCGGCCTTCTTCATAGACTTTTAAGAAGCCTTCGAAAATCACAACCTGCCCTGTAGCGCGCAGCTCGACCTGACCATCGGCACTGCCAAAATCAACGGTTGTGCGCTCCATTCGGGCGGCAGACATTTGACTGGCGATGGTTCGTTTATAAATTAGGTCATACAGCTTGCGCTGATCCGCCTCGGTCACTTTGATGTCATCCGCGCTGCGCATCATGTCCGTGGGGCGGATACATTCGTGCGCTTCCTGCGCGTTCTTGGCTTTGTTTTTGTACATACGCGGAGACGCAGGGACGAAATCTTCGCCGAACTTGGTCTTGATCGCCGCGCGTGCTTCATGAACCGCTTCGGGGGCCATGTCGATGCCGTCGGTCCGCATATAGGTGATGAGACCAGCTTCATAGAGACGCTGAGCGGCGTTCATGGTTTGCCGTGCGCCCATGCCAAACTTGCGGCTGGCTTCTTGTTGCAGGGTCGATGTCATGAACGGGGCAGAGGGGTTGCGGCTTGTAGGTTTGGCCTCAACAGACTTGACAGAGATATCGCGGCTGTTGATCGCTTGTTGGGCCAATTCGGCCTGCGTTGCGTTCTCAATGTCGAATTTATCGAGCTTCTTACCGGCCAGAACCGTAAGGCGTGCTTCGACTGATTTTCCACGCGGTGTCTCAAGCAGGGCTTTGACTGACCAATATTCGCGGTTCTTGAAGACTTCGATCTCCATCTCGCGCTCTACGATTAGCCGCAGGGTGACTGATTGGACGCGGCCCGCAGATTTTGCTCCGGGTAGGCGGCGCCACAATACGGGCGACAGTTTGAAACCCACTAGATAATCAAGCGCACGACGGGCGAGGTATGCCTCGACCAATTCCGTGTCAACTTGGCGCGGGTTCTGCATTGCTTCGGTGACGGCGGTTTTAGTGATTGCGTTGAACACGACGCGACTAACCGGAGTGTCTTTCTTAAGGATTTTGCGTTTGCGAAGGGCTTCCTCAAGGTGCCAAGAGATCGCTTCGCCTTCGCGGTCGGGGTCGGTCGCAAGTATCAAGTTGGGGTCATCTTTGAGCGCGTCAGCGATTGCTTTGACGTGCTTTTTGGATGCGCTTGCGACTTCCCACTGCATCTCAAAATTGTTCTCTGGGTCAACGGAACCATCCTTGGGCGGCAGGTCGCGCACGTGGCCGTAACTGGCCAAAACGGTGTAGTCGCTTCCCAGATAGCTGTTGATGGTTTTCGCTTTTGCGGGGCTCTCTACAACAACAACTGGCATGATGGTCCTAACGAGTTGGAAGGGAAATTAAGTTCGCACGTAGATGTGGTGGTGAGGGGGTGCTTGTCAACACAACTCGTACATGGGCGGTGTTGACAGTATTCATACAAGGGTAACCTAACGTTAACATCACATTAACAGGCGCGTTGTTTATGGTACCTATGGCCGGTCAGGCGGCGCAGATATCATTCCCCCATGGTGACGGACGATGTGACCTTCGATCTCAAGCTCCAGCAGGGCTGCGCCGATCTGGGCTGGATCGTGATGGTTTTGACTGTGTGCGACATCGCGGGTTATCTGATCTTGGGCCGCAGGGGTTGGCCCGAGCCGTGAAAGGATTTGAGCATGCAAATCTTGCGTCGTTGGTTTGGGCGTTGATGCGGTGCTGACGCGCGTGTGTGACGTGGCTGAGTTTGTCAATGTGAGACTATTTTGCGCACTTGTAGTTTGCGGTTGTGCCGCAGTCTGCTGCGCACCAAGGACCTCCAACACATCGGCGGCGTTACGAATTAAAGTAGCCCCATCACGCAGCAAAATGTTGCAGCCAGACGCACGTGCATCAAAGGGATGACCGGGCACGGCCAACACATCGCGGCCTTGATCGGCGGCGTTGCGAGCGGTGATCAAGCTGCCGGACTTCGCGGCGGCCTCAACCACGATTACGGCCTGCGCCAAGCCGCTGATAATACGGTTGCGGCGCGGAAAGTGGCGTGCGGTTGGCCCAAGGCCCATTGGCATTTCAGAGAGTCGCAGACCGCGCATGGCAATATCGTGATGAAGCTGCGCGTTTTCAGTCGGATGTATATAGTCAACGCCGCCCGCTTGGACGGCAATGGTTTGTCCGCCTGATTGGCAGCTGCCCGCATCAAGGGCACTTTGTTGGGCGGCAGTATCAATCCCGCGCGCAAGTCTTGAGACAATTGTGATGCCGGCTTCAACCAATTCGCCTGCAATTTTTGAGGCAAGACGTACCCCAAGTGAAGATGCGTTTCGCGAGCCAACCATGGCGATACAGGGGGTTTGCAGCGCATCTAAGTTGCCCACGGCCCAAAGAACCGGCGGCGCATCAGCTATGGCTTTAAGGTGCGCGGGGTAGGCGGCCTCTGCTACGGTAAGCAATGTTGCCCCTGCGCGTTTAACTGCAGCAATTTCGGCAAGCACTACTTGTTTGGGGCACGCAACGTATCCACGCACTCCGGCTGCACCAGCAATATCAGGAAGAGCGTCGAGCGCAGTTTGCGCATCACCATGTTCGCCCATCAGCCGGTAGAACGTGGCAATACCAACCCGGCGAGAGCGTAAGAGACGGAGCCACGCGATGCGATGTTCCTCCGTGGTGGGTGGGAGTAGCGGGTGAGTGGAAGAAGGGGTGTCTTCGTTCATCCGTCGCTCCGTCAGCTTATAGAATCACATCTACCGCGAACGGGTTAACGGAGCATTACTCTCCTTAAAGTTGTGGGAATATCCTTGTGCCGCATATGTCCGCTTATGTGGCCGACCCGCCCACCGTCAGGCCGCCAATCATCAAGCTTGGCTGTCCCACACCTACGGGCACCCATTGGCCCTGTTTGCCGCAAGACCCCATGCCCGGATCAAGGGCCATGTCATTGCCGATGCCGCGAATTTGTTTCATTGCGGTTGCGCCGTCGCCAATAAGGGTCGCACCTTTGACAGCCTCGCCCACAATGCCGTTTCGCACGCGGTAGGCTTCGGTACATGAGAAAACAAATTTGCCGTTCGTAATGTCCACTTGGCCGCCGCCAAAGCCCACCGCATAAATGCCGTCTTTGAGGTCTGCCACCAAATCGCCGGGGGCCGTATCTCCGCCCAGCATATATGTGTTGGTCATCCGCGGCATGGGGATGTGTGCATGCGATTGACGGCGACCGTTGCCCGTGGGTTCAACACCCATCAAACGGGCGTTTTGGCGGTCTTGCATATAGCCTATCAGAATGCCGTCCTCGATGAGGACGTTCTTGGCTGATGGCGTGCCTTCATCATCAACGCTGATTGACCCGCGGCGATCAGGGATGGTGCCGTCATCAAGAACTGTCACGCCTTTCGCTGCGATTTGTTGGCCCATGAGCCCTGCAAAGGCAGAGGCACCTTTGCGGTTAAAGTCCCCTTCAAGTCCGTGGCCCACAGCCTCATGAAGCAAGATCCCCGGCCAGCCGTTGCCCAGAACCACATCCATAATGCCAGCGGGTGCAGGCACTGCGTCAAGGTTGACTAAGGCGACGCGTAACGCCTCGCGAACCATGGGTTGCCAGTGGTTCGGATCAATAAGCCCATTCATAAGATAGCGCCCGCCGCCGCCAACACCGCCGCTTTCTCGACGCCCTTGGTCTTCTACGATTACCGAGATGTTGAGCCGTGCCATGGGGCGGGCATCACGGGTAATCGCCCCATCAGGGCGCATGATCTCAACTTCTTGAAATGAGGCTGACAAAGTTGCGCTGACTTGTACGATGCGGGGATCAAGGGCGCGGGCAAAGGCGTCAATTTCGGCCAACGTGTCTACTTTTGCCGCAAACGCGATTCCGTCGAGTGGGTTTTCATCAGTGTAGAGCTTTTTGTTGGTCCCTGCGGGTGCATCGGCCAATACCCCACCACCTTCACCAACGGCCAAGCGGGCGGTTTCAACGCAGCGCGCTATGGCAGCCTCAGAGATTTCAGAACTATGTGCATAGCCTGCCACTTCTCCGCGCACAGCGCGCAACCCGAATCCCTCTGACCCATTATAGGAGGCGTTTTTCACACGGCCGTCATCAAAAACGATCGATTCAGTGCGGGAGCGTTCGAGAAAAAGTTCGCCGTCATCGGCGCCTGCGGTAGCGGTTTGCAGCTGTGAAAGCGCTGCATTTGCGTCTAAAGCTGTTTCAAAAGGGCGAAAAGGCGCGTCAGTCATAAGTATCCCTACGTGTGAAATATTTGATCTGGGTCAAAAAAGCGTCCGTTTGCCGCAACGCCAAATCTTGAGATTATATTCAGGATATGGTTTTAAGCGCTCAGGATACAATTGGATTCCATGCGATCGGTAGCTGACGCGTGGAAGTGGACCAGACGGAACAGACCGTCTTAAGACAACGGGAAGCAGATATAATGCGTTTTTCGACCTTCATGGCGGCCTCTTTTGCCGCGTTCGTGGCAGGGCCTGCATTGGCTCAGGACTCAGAAGTAGTGCGCGGCGCACCGGTTGAGGGTGGCACAGGCTTTCAATTCGCTGCAACAGAACTTGCGCGGGATCTTCAGTGGTTGGACGGTATGATCAACGTGATCATCGCGGTTATCGTGCTTTTCGTAACTGGTTTGCTGGTGGCAGTCGCTGTGCGCTATAATCGCCGCCGCAACCCCGAGCCTGCGACATTCACACATAACTCACCTTTGGAAGTTGCGTGGACCGTTGTTCCGATCATCGTTTTGGTCTTCATCGGCGCGTTCTCACTGCCTGTCTTGTTCAAGCAACAAGTTATTCCAGAGGCAGACATCAACATCAAAGTAACAGGGTACCAGTGGTTCTGGGGCTATGAGTATGTGGACGAAGGTTTTGCATTTGACAGCTACATGATCGGCCAGCCCGCTACCGTGACCGATGCAGGCGAAGCCAATGGTGTGCAACCCTACATCCTTGATGCAGCGATGGAAGAAATGCTGGCCGAATACGGCTACACACGCAGCGAATGGTTGTTGGCAACTGACACGCAAGTTGTTGTGCCTGTGAACAAAACCGTCGTGATGACCGTGACTGGTGCGGATGTGATCCACTCATGGACGATCCCTGCATTTGGCGTGAAGCAAGATGCGGTTCCGGGCCGTCTGGCGCAGCTGTGGTTCAAGGCAGAAAAAGAAGGCATCTACTTTGGCCAGTGTTCAGAGCTGTGCGGTAAAGACCACGCCTACATGCCAATCACTGTAAAAGTAGTGTCGGAAGCAGAATACGAGGCATGGCTTGCATCTGCGAAAGAAGAGTACGCAGGCATCGCACCTGTTGCTACTGGTGACTACCAGATCGCTTCTAAGTAACTTTCTGCCCTCCTTTTGTAGGGGGGTGGTTTAGGGTCGAACGGTTGGTTCGACCCTTTTAACGAAGGGACCACCTAATGACCGACGCTAGTCTGCAAACAGCTGCAAAGCCCGTTCAGGGCGAGGCAGAGTTCCGCGACTACTTCGCGCTGATGAAGCCGCGGGTGATGTCGCTCGTTGTTTTCACAGCACTCGTTGGTCTGTTGGTCGCGCCTGTAAGCGTGCACCCCTTCATTGGCTTTTGTGCCATTTTGTTTATCGCAATTGGTGCGGGTGCATCGGGTTCGCTGAACATGTGGTGGGACGCGGATATCGATAGCGTCATGAAGCGCACTGCCCGCCGCCCCATTCCGGCTGGCAAAGTAACCCCAGGCGAGGCTCTGGCCGTTGGTCTGGCGCTTTCGGGCTTTTCGGTCGTCCTGCTGTGGTTGGCGACAAACGCCGTGGCCGCTGGTTTGCTGACCTTCACCATCTTTTTCTATGCAGTTATTTATTCGATCTGGCTCAAGCGCGCGACGCCCCAAAACATCGTGATTGGTGGCGCAGCTGGCGCGTTTCCTCCGATGATTGGCTGGGTGGTTGCTACGGGTTCGGTAAGTCTTGAAGCGGTACTGATGTTCGCTATCATCTTCATGTGGACCCCACCTCATTTCTGGGCGCTGGCACTATTCATGAAGACCGATTACGACGATGCGCGCGTACCCATGCTGACCGTGACCCATGGGCGCAAATCCACCCGCATCCATGTTCTTGTTTACACCCTTCTGCTGTTTCCCGTTGCCGTAGGAACTGCGTTCACCAGCATTGGCGGGCCGGTTTATTTGGCCGTGGCGCTGTTCTTCAATATCTGGTTCCTCAAGGGCGCCTTTGACATCTGGCGCCGCGATGAGGCGCAGGCCGAAGCAGACAAATACAAAGTTGAGAAATCAGTCTTTAAAGTCTCGCTTTATTACCTTTTTGCTCACTTTGGCGCACTGTTGCTGGAAGTGATGCTGGCACCATACGGTTTGGGAGGCTGGTAATGGGGCATTTCCGTCAAGAACACGAACTTCACACGCGCCGCTCGGGCCGCAACGGTGCTGTAGCACTGGTTTTGGTGGGGCTGATCGCGATTGTTTTTGGACTGACCTACGTAAAAATCACTGGAGGCAGCAGCCTTGAGGGGTTTGATCATGCTGTTCGTCCGTCTGTCACAACCGAGGGAGATGCTAAGTGACCGAAATGACTTCAAAGTTGAACACGGCAAAGAAGCTGGTCGGCGTTGTCGTGATTATGGGCGCTTTGGCGTGGGCCTCTGTTCCGCTCTATGATTTGTTTTGCCGTGTGACCGGCTACGGTGGCACCACAAACGCCAGCACGGGCAATACCGAAGGTGTTTTGGATCAGACGATTAAGGTGCGTTTCGACGCATCAACCGCACGGGATATGCCGTGGGAGTTCAAACCGGAGCAGCGCCAGATGGAGCTGAAAATCGGTCAAGACGGCATGGCCTTCTACGAGGCTTACAATCCAACCGATAAACCAATCCGCGGGACTGCCAGCTACAACGTGGCGCCATATGCGGCCGGTGCTTATTTTAGCAAAATTCACTGCTTTTGTTTTGAGGAGCAGATTTTGCAGCCCGGCGAACGTATGTCGATGCCGGTCAACTTTTACGTTGATCCTGACATCGTGAATGATCGCGAAGGCAAATATGTGCACACGATTACGTTGTCCTATACATTTCATATGATGGATGATCAAACGGGCATGGACGCTGATGATCAGCAGGCCGCTTTGATTGAACCAACACCCGAAACACCCCTGACATCACAACTACAATAAGACACGGAAAAGAGACACAAAATGGCCCATGTCAAAAACCACGATTATCACGTTTTGCCTCCCAGTGTGTGGCCCTTAATCGGCGCAGTCACTGGCTTCATCATGCTTTTTGGTGCTGTTTTGTGGATGCACGAAAGCGGTCCTTGGCTCTTTCTGATTGGCCTCGTCGGCGTTCTTTACACCATGTTTGCTTGGTGGGCAGACACGATTGCTGAAAGCCAAGCGGGTGATCACACACCGGTCGTCATTATTGGTCTGCGTTATGGCTTCATCTTTTTTATCACGTCCGAAGTTATGTTCTTCGCGGCGTGGTTCTGGTCTTTCTTCAAACACGCGATGTACCCCATGGGCCCAATGTCCCCTGCAGTTGACGGTGTTTGGCCGCCCGCAGGTATTGAGACGTTCGACCCGTGGCACTTGCCGCTTATCAACACGCTGATCCTGCTGTGCTCAGGTGCGGCGGCAACGTGGGCGCACCACGCCCTTGTGCATGAGAACAACCGTAAAGATATGAAAAACGGTCTGATCCTTGCGGTAGTGCTCGGGCTGATCTTCACAGCCTTCCAAGCATATGAGTACACCCACGCGTCCTTCGGGTTTGCGGGTAATATCTATGGTGCGAACTTCTTCATGGCGACGGGCTTCCACGGTTTCCACGTTGTTGTCGGTACGATCTTTTTGCTGGTGTGTTTGATCCGCCTGCAGCGTGGTCACTTCACGCCAGAAAAGCACGTAGGTTTTGAAGCTGCCGCTTGGTACTGGCACTTTGTTGATGTCGTGTGGTTGTTCTTGTTTGCGGCCGTTTACGTTTGGGGCGCCTAACCTCTCGCAATTTGCGATATTGATACAAAGGCGCGGGGATCATCCTCGCGCCTTTTGCGTTTGATTTAGGAGAACAGGATGCGCGGCAAGATCATCGGGATTTTGGTTTTGGGCTTTGTAGGGATTGCGATCCTATTGATTTTGGGCAATTGGCAGATGAAACGCCTTGCGTGGAAAGAAGGCGTGCTGGCCGAGATCGATGCGCGCATCGCGGGCCCTGTTTCCGATTTGCCTCAAACCCCCGATCCTACGCCTGATCGTTTCGCGCCTGTCCAAGTGAGCGGCAATTATACTGGTGAGCATTTGCGCGTCCTGGTCAGCCAAAAGCAGGTGGGCGCGGGGTATCGCCATATCGCTGTGCTTGAGACATCAGCAGGTCGCATCATGATCGACCGTGGTTTTCAGTCTTTGTTGGATGACGAAGAGCCCCGTTTGACAGGTGACGTGGCGATTGAGGGTAATCTGCATTGGCCGTCAGAAGTTGATGGCTATACGCCCGAGCCGGATTTGGTCAAGAATATCTGGTTTGCGCGTGACGTTGATGCCATGGCCAAGGCGCTAAACACACGTCCTGTTTTGGTGATTGCGCGCGCGGTAGGTCCGACTGACCCAGCTATTTCACCGCTGCCGGTTTCAAGTGATTCGATTCCCAATGATCACCTTAGCTACGCAATCACGTGGTTTTCGCTGGCAATTGTGTGGTTGGGGATGACAGGCTTTGTGGTGTGGCGTATGACGCGCAGGACTGACGAAAGGCGAGATACATGAAGTACCATTCAACCCGTGGCAATGCGCCTGTTTTGACGTTCGAACAGGCGATGCTTACTGGCCTTGCACGTGATGGCGGATTGTATCTTCCCGAGACCATCCCGACATTCTCAAAAGCTGACATCGCGGCAATGGCGGGCCTGAGTTATGAGGAAATCGCCTTCCGTGTGATGCGTCCATTTACCGGTGACACGTTCACAGACGAAGAATTCGCAGACCTGATCGCAAAGGCTTATGCGGGTTTCGGTCATGCTGCGCGCGCGCCTTTGGTGCAGGTTGCGCCGAACCATTTCTTGCTTGAGCTATTTCACGGGCCAACCTTGGCATTCAAAGATTTCGCCATGCAGCTGATCGGTCAGATGTTTGAATTCGCGCTCAAGCGTAATGGGGAGCGGGTCACGATTGTGGGTGCAACCTCGGGTGACACGGGTTCAGCCGCGATGGAGGCCTTCCGCGGGCTTGAAGCGGTTGACCTGTTCATTTTGTACCCGCATGGCCGCGTGTCTGACGTGCAGCGCCGCCAGATGACAACGCCGTCAGAGGCCAATGTCCATGCGTTGGCGGTCGATGGAGATTTCGACACGTGCCAAGCAGCCGTGAAGGACATGTTCAACGATTTTGATTTTCGCGATGACGTCCGTCTTGCTGGGGTGAACTCAATCAACTGGGCGCGTGTGCTGGCGCAAGTTGTATACTACTTCTCCAGTGCTGTGAGCCTTGGTGCGCCGCACCGTGAGGTTAGCTTTACGGTGCCCACTGGTAATTTCGGTGACATTTTTGCCGGCTACATTGCCAAACAGATGGGCCTAACCATCAACAAACTGGCCATTGCAACCAACCAAAACGACATCCTGCACCGTACTCTTGAGACAGGTGTTTACAGCACCGAAGGGGTGAAGCCCTCGATCAGCCCGTCCATGGATATTCAGGTCAGCTCGAACTTTGAACGTGCGCTCTACTATGCTTATGGAAGCGACGGCGCGGCGATTGCCCAACAAATGGATGAGTTGAAGCAAAGTGGTGCGTTTACTGTCAGCCAAGGGGCGATTTCGGCGCTCCGCGATACATTTGCTTCTGGCCGCGCGTCCGAAGGTGAAACCGCTGCGGCCGTTACGCGCTATCATGCGGATCACGGTGAATTGCTGTGCCCACATTCGGCTGTGGGTGTGCATGTCGCAGAAGGATATCTGGGTGCTACGCCGATGATTACTTTGGCCACTGCACATCCAGCGAAATTCCCAGGCGCAGTCGAGGCGGCCAGCTGTGTGTTCCCTGCGTTGCCCGCGCGTATGGCGGATTTGTTTGAGCGCGACGAGCGTATCACCCGCGTGACTGGCGGCGTCTCTGACATCAAGACCATCATCAAGGATCGTATCTAAGTGAGTGTTCAAACCCATCGCTTGTCCAACGGCTTTCGCATTGTAACAGAGCATATGGAGGGGCTGAAAAGCGCGTCTATCGGCATTTGGGTGCAAGCGGGCGGTCGCAATGAAACGCTGCCTCAAAATGGCATCGCGCATTTTCTTGAACATATGGCCTTCAAAGGCACCAAGCGGCGCAGCGCGTTACAAATCGCTGAGGCGATTGAAGACGTGGGAGGCTATATCAACGCTTATACCAGCCGCGAGATGACGGCCTACTATGCCCGCGTGTTGGAAAACGATGTGCCGCTGGCGCTTGATGTGATTGGCGATATTGTTCTCAACCCTGTTTTTGACCCTGCCGAAATTGAGGTCGAACGAGGTGTGATTTTGCAAGAGATCGGCCAGTCGTTGGATACGCCGGATGATATCGTGTTCGATTGGTTGCAAGAAGAGGCTTATCCTGACCAAGCGATCGGGCGCACAATTTTGGGGCCTGTTGAGCGGGTTCAAAGCTTTAGCCGTGATGATTTGGCGCAATTCGTGGCGCAGCACTATAGCCCCGGTCAGATGATTTTGGCTGCCGCTGGTGCCGTGGATCATGATGATCTTGTCCGCCGTGCAGAAGAAATGTTCGGCCATTTACCCGCCGCGCCGTCAATTCAATCAGACGCCGCCAGTTTTGAAGGTGGAGAACGGCGCGAGGTAAAATCCCTTGAGCAGGTGCACTTTGCCCTGGCTTTGGAAGGGCCAGACTACCGCGATCCGCAGATATATACGGCCCAGATATTTGCCACAGCATTTGGGGGTGGCATGTCGAGCCGCCTGTTCCAAGAAGTCCGTGAAAAGCGCGGTTTGTGCTATACTATTTTCAGTCAAGCAGGCGCCTATGCGGACACGGGCTTGATGACGATTTACGCCGGTACAAGCGCCGAGCAAATCGGTGATCTTGCTGGTCTGACCATGGACGAGATGAAACGTGCCGCCAGCGATATGACCCCAGAAGAAGTGGCGCGTGCCCGTGCACAAATGAAGGCAGGGATGCTGATGGGGCTTGAAAGCCCATCTGCGCGTTGCGAACGTTTGGCGCGGATGATGTCGATCTGGGACCGTATCCCTCAGCTGGATGAGGCTGTTGAGCGGATTGATGCGGTCACCACGGGAGATGTCAAAGATTTCGCCGAAAACCTTGTGACGGCCCGCAGCGCGATGGCGCTTTATGGTCCTGTTGAGCAAGCGCCGCACCTTGAGCAACTAAAGGCGCGACTGGCCGCCTGATGCTGAGATCAAAACGCAAAGTCATTATAGAAACGGCGCGAATGACCCTTCGCCAACCGGCTCATAGTGATTTTCGTTTTTGGGCGTCACAGCGCAGCGATAGCCATGATTTTCTAACGCCTTGGGAACCAACTTGGGCAGCGGATCACTTGTCGCGCAAGGCATTTACCAATCGGGTTTACTGGGCACAGCGGGCGATTACTCAAGGTACGGCTTTGCCGCTTTTTTTGATCCGCCGTGAGGATCAGGCGCTGATCGGCGCAATCACCCTTGATAACATCCGTCGCGGTCCTGCGCAGGCGGGCACATTGGGATATTGGGTGGCGCGCACTGCTGCACGGCAGGGGTTCATGCGCGAAGCAATCGAAGCCACGACCCACTACGCTTTCAACACCCTTGATCTAAGCCGTCTTGAGGCGGCCTGCTTGCCTGAGAATAAAGCATCGCGGGGCGTTTTGGAGAAGTCGGGCTTCAAATACGAAGGTGTTGCGCAAAGCTACCTGCAAATTGACGGACGCTGGCGCAATCATGTGCTGTATGCAAATTTGCGCGGCGACCGTCGGGGTCGCACGGACATTGGTCTGGCTTAAGGGGCTGCTTTTGCGCGCCACTGCACTACGTTTTTACGTGTTGCCAGCTGCGCCATGTTGTAGCCTTTTCACCAAGGTAGCCCCATGGCATGAAGCCCCAACCGCCCGTGATTTAAGGATGCGCTATGTCGATTGTACCGCTTGTTTCCGCCACGTCTGACTTTGAGGCCAAAGTACGCGCCCTAATGCCCGATGACGTGTTCGCGACTGTCACTGCATCCTATCTTGAAGAGCCGCGTGGACGGTATGCTGGCACAGCGGGGCTGCTTGCGAAACCTCGCACAACCGAGCAAGTCGCGACCCTTGTTGCGGCGGCTCATGCTGCAGGTGTTGCGGTCATTCCATACGGTGGCGGGACGGGACTTGTTGGCGGGCAAATTGCGGAAGACGGTGTGCCCCCTCTGATCTTGTCGCTAGAGCGGATGACAGCGTTGCGTTCCATGTACGCGGAGGAAGGCGTGATGGTGGTAGAAGCAGGAATGATCCTTGCGGATGTCCAGTCACACGCCCGTGCCGAAGGTCTGATGTTTCCGCTTTCGCTTGCCAGTGAGGGCAGTGCGCGGGTGGGCGGCGTGCTATCGACCAATGCGGGCGGGGTAAATGTTCTGCGCTACGGAAATGCGCGCGATCTGTGCCTTGGCCTTGAGGTCGTGATGCCCGATGGCACAATCTGGAACGGCCTGACGCGTTTGCGCAAAAACAACACTGGCTATGATCTGCGTCACCTGATGATTGGCGCCGAAGGCACCCTTGGGATTATTACTGCCGCGTGTTTGCGCCTGCACCCTGAGCCTGCCTCAGAAGGGACAGCGTTTATGGCGGTGCGTGATCCGCGCGCTGCAATATCGCTGCTTGCGCTGACGCAAAAGCGTATGGGCGGTGATGTTTCTGCGTTTGAGTTGATCCACAAACAGGGCCTCGACTTTTTGTCTGAGACGCTGCCAGATGTGCGCCAGCCGTTTGCTGAAAAGCCCGAGTGGATGGTGCTGATTGATGTTGGTTTGGCCCAAGGACTTGATCCTGCGACAGCACTTGAGACGTTATTTTCCGAAGCCAGCGAGGCGGGCTTGGTAAGCGACGGCGTAATTGCACAATCACAAAGCCAGCGGCAGCAGTTTTGGACCTTGCGCGAAAATATCCCAGAAGCAAATCGCCGGATTGGTTCGGTGAGCAGCCATGACATTTCGGTGCCGCTGTCGGCTATCCCTGCGTTCATCGAACGTGGCAATCAGGCGATTGCACAGCTGGGATCGTTTCGGGTGAATTGTTTTGGTCACGTGGGCGATGGCAATCTTCACTACAACGTCTTTCCGGTGGATGGCAAAAGCCGTTCCGATCATGAGCACCAGCGCGAAGATATTAAACGCACAGTGCACGACCTTGTCCATGACATGGGCGGGTCGGTGAGTGCCGAGCACGGTGTTGGGCGGCTCAAAGTTGCTGATCTTGAACGCTATAGCGACCCGGTAAAACTGACCACGATGCGTGCCATTAAAGACGCGCTTGACCCGAAAGGCATCATGAACCCTGGTGCTGTGTTGGCGCGCTAGAGCGTTATTGCCGCGCGCCAGCTTGCGACGTTAATCGCCTTCAAATGCACAAAGCGCGTGGATGTCCACGCCCATCGCCTCAAGCTTGGCACGTCCACCAAGATCAGGCAGATCAATTACAAAAGCGCAGCCAACAATTTCGGCTCCGAGCTTTTCTAGCAATTTGATACCCGCCTCAGCAGTGCCGCCTGTTGCCAGAAGATCATCAACCACCAGAACTTTTTCGCCCGGCTGGATGGCATCATCGTGGATTTCCATCGTCGCTTCGCCGTACTCCAACGTGTAATCTTGGCTGAGGGTTTTGCCGGGGAGTTTGCCTTTTTTGCGGATTGGTACGAACCCAACACTAAGCTGGTGGGCGATGGCACCGCCAAGGATAAACCCGCGCGCTTCCAGCCCTACAATCCGGTCGATGTCAGTGCCCGCATAAGGGTGCAGCAATTGGTCAATCGCGATGCGAAATCCGCGAGGGTCTGCAAAAAGTGTGGTCACATCACGGAACATGATCCCTTCATGCGGAAAGTCAGGAATTGTGCGGATGTAATCGCGGACGGTCTTGTTTGAGCGGGCCATGGTGGCCTCCTTTGGGCGGGCGTTGGGATGTTGGCTTGTGACCGCGTTGCGGCAGCTATGTCAACGGTACTGGCTTACTTTTGATCAGGGCGGGTTAGTGTGAAAACGTCACGGACGGCGGTGTAGTCTTTGTAGCCCATGCGGGCCAGCGGCGTGAAGGTGGTGATGTCAAATCGCCCATCAACGATGCAATCATCGCGCATATGTACCCCTGTGACTTCGCCCAGAACTAAGAAGTTATGCTCACCGCGCAAAGTGATAATTTCGGTCAATTTACACTCAAGCGCTGCGGGTGCACCTGAGATGCGCGCGCAAGAAATCGTCTCGCATTGTTCCTTTGTCAGGCCTGCGTGCTCAAACTCATCCACGTCTTTTGGAAGCATTTCACTGCTGGCGTTCATGGCGTCACGGGCAGTGAATTCAACTATGTTGACGCAAAACACGCCGCTTGCACGGATGTTGGCCACGCTGTCTTTGGTGTCACCACGGTCGGCCTTATTGCTGGTGGACGAAAACATCACCTGAGGGGGCGTGTACGCGACCGCGTTGAAAAACGAATAAGGCGCGAGGTTGTCCGAGCCATCTGCGTCACGAGTGCTGATCCAGCCGATGGGGCGGGGGGTCACAATGGCGTTGAACGGGTTATGGGCCAGCCCGCTGCCGGCACTTGCCTCGTTTGAGGGGGTGTAGAACATGGTTGATGTACCTTTGCGCTTTGCCCCACGCTAACCTGCATGATAGGGCGAGTTCCAGTGGCACGATAAGCAAAAGGTGAGCAGCGTGGTGGGGTTACGTGAAGAAAGTCAGCACGACTGGTGGGAGGTAGAGGCGCTTTATGACCTTTGCTTTGCGCCCGGCCGTGAGGCGCTTTCTTCCTACCGGCTTCGTGACTGCGTGGTGCAGGTGTCTGGGTTGTCATTGGTGGCGCGTGATGAGGCGGGTATTTTGGGCGGTGCGATCCGATATTGGCCTGTGCAAATCGGCAGTGACACGGCGCTTTTGTTGGGCCCAGTTGCCGTTCACCCAACGCGGCAGGGCGAGGGATTGGGAAGCGTGCTTATTCGCGACAGCCTTTTGCGGGCGCAAAACCTTGGGTGGACGCGCGTCATTCTGGTGGGGGATGCGCCGTATTATTCTAAATTCGGCTTTCGCAAACTGACGGATGTGACCATGCCGCCACCAACAAACCCCGAACGTGTCTTGGGCCTCCCGTTAGTACCGCGCGCTTGGGATGGCGTCACGGGACAGGTGCAAAAAGTGGACAGTGCGTCCTAGCCAAGGCTGCGGATATAGGCTGCGATGTCATCACGAACTGACATTTTGCCTTCGGCGCGTGCAGTCTCGATCACTTTTTTTACATCTGCCAAATTGACCCGCATCAACAATGATTTCACGGGGCCAATTGAGGCTGGGCGCATGGACAATGTGCGAAGTCCCATAGCGGCAAAGCAAACCGCTTCAATCGGTTTGCCTGCGTCTTCGCCACAAAACGAGATAGGAGTTTGCGTCTTGCTGCACCGGTCCACGATCATTTCCATGAATGATAAAAAGCTGACGTTCAGGCTGTCGTACCGTTTGCGGACGCGTTCGTTTTCACGGTCCGCAGCAAAGAAGAACTGTTTAAGATCATTACCGCCAATGGATAAAAAATCCACATCTTCAAAAAATGCATCCGGGGCAAAGGCCAGAGACGGAGTTTCCAACATGGCGCCGACTTCGATGTTTTCGGGCAGGATATGCCCAAGCGCTTCTTCGCGTTTAATCGCTTTGGTAAGGGCTGCGCGGGCTTGGGTGAACTCTTCGTACTGGGCCACAAACGGGAACATTACGGTAAGTGCGCGGCCGTTTGCAGCGCGTAAAAGCGCTTGCAACTGCATTCGCAAAACGCCCGGCTTATCAAGGCCCACACGGATCGCTCGCCACCCCAATGCAGGGTTTGGTTCGTCTTGCGGCTTCATATAGGGCAGAACTTTGTCCGAGCCGATATCAAGCGTGCGGAACACAACGCGTTTGCCCTGTGCCGCATCTAGTACACGGCCATACAAGCCGGCCAACTCTGATCGGCGGGGGAATTGGTTGCGTACAAGAAACTGTAATTCTGTCCGAAAAAGGCCCACGCCCTCTGCGCCGGAATTCTCAAGGCTTGGCAAATCGGCCATAAGCCCCGCGTTCATCTGCAGCGAAATGGTTGTGCCGCACAAAGCGGTGGCTGGCTTGTGGCGAATGTCTGTGTAGCGGTCCTGCGCTTTGGCGAGCATCGCGATTTTATCTTTGAATGCAGTGGTAACTGTGTCCTCGGGGCGCAAGTGCACAATACCCTGTTCTCCGTCCACAAGGATTTGATCACCGTTGAGGGCCTCTGTCGTGACGCCTTTGGCTTGTATCACCAGTGGGATGGCCAGCGCGCGCGCAACAATCCCTGCGTGGCTGCCGACGCTGCCTTCCTCAAGGACAATCGCACGCAGCTTGCGCCCGTATTCAAGCAACTCGCCCGGACCAATGTTGCGCGCCACAAGCACAGGGTGCTCTGGCATTTCAGCGCCAGTGTCGGCACCTTGGCCCGTTAGAATTCGCAGGAGGCGGTTGGATAGGTCATCAAGGTCTTGCAGCCGTTCGCGTAGATAAGCGTCTGTGACCTCGTTCATCCGGGTACGGGCGGCCGATTGTTCTTTTTCAACAGCGGCTTCGGCGGATAGGCCAAGTTCGATGTCTTCGTCCATCCGTCGCAGCCAGCCCTTTGAGTTGGCAAACATCCGGTAGGCCTCAAGGACCTGTTTTTGTTCTTTGTCGCCGGTTCCGGCACCAGTTAGCATTTCGTCAACGGACATGCGCAATGTCTCAACGGCATCGTTGAGGCGTTTGTGCTCTGCCTCGGGGTCATCGGCCACGGGGTTTGTGACAACAACGCGGGGCTCGTGCAGATAAACTTGTCCCGCGGCGGCACCTTCTTGGCCCACTGATCCACGGAACATAACGGCGCGCTGGTGCAACGCGCCCACGCCGGTCTCGTCGCTGACAAAAGCGCCAAGCTCTGTCATCTCTGCAAGCACCATGGCCACCACCTCAAGGCCATAGATCTCGTCAGCGGTGTATTCACGGGTTTGGCGCGACTGAACTACCAACACGCCCAATACTTCGCCCAGCCGTTGGATTGGCACGCCCAGAAAGCCGGAAAAGACCCCTTCGCCAGTTTCGGGCATATAGCGGAAGCCACGTTGTTGTGGCGCGTTGTCAGTATTGACCAGACGTTTGGTGCGCGCCACGCGACCTACAAGCCCCTCACCAAGTCGCATACGGGTTTGGTGGACAGCTTCTGCGTTGAGGCCCTGTGTGGCGCAAAGCTCAAGGGTGTCATCGTCGCAAAACAGGTAGATAGAGCACACATCTGTGCCCATGCTTTGGGCAATCAGTTGAGTAATGTCGTCCATGCGCGCTTGGCCGGCGCGATCGCTGGCCATAGTGTCGCGCAGTGCGCCAAGCAGCTTGCGGCTTTCGCTCTCAGAAGTTTGTGACACCCGTATTCAACCACTTTTGGGACGCCTTAGCTGGCGCCATAATGGTGTCATACCTGTATTTTACCCGTGGGTCATCAAGTTAGCGCTAAGCCCGTCTGAAATTGTAAGTGCTGCAAAGGGAAGTGGTTAAAAATGCAGCACAAACAGGGGATTACGCGGCCTAGCGCTTAGGCTTTTTCCAACTCAAACGCATCATGAAGCGCTTGGACAGCCAGTTCCATGTATTTGCGATCAACCAGAACAGAGATTTTGATCTCGGATGTGGTGATGACCTTGATGTTGACGCCTTCGGCTTGAAGGGCAGCGAACATTTTAGCGGCTACACCTGCGTGGCTGCGCATCCCGATGCCGACGACACTCAGCTTGGCCACGTCTTTGTCAGCGATCAGCTCTTGGTAGTTGATGCTACCTGATGATTTGGCTTCCTGCAGGGCTTGATCGGCGCGCGCGACGTGATCAACGGGGCACGAGAACGTCATGTCCGTGCGGCCCTCTTCCGAGATGTTTTGTACGATCATATCGACGTTGATGCCTGCTTCGGCCAGCGGGCCAAAAATGGCAGCGGCGATGCCGGGGCGATCGGCGACCGAGATGAGGGTCATTTTGGCTTCATCACGGCTAAATGCCACGCCGGAGACTACGTTGGATTCCATGATTTCCTCCTCATCGCAGACAAGAGTGCCTGCTTGATCTGATTGTTCTTCAAAACTTGATAACACGCGCAGCTTAACTTTGTAGCGCATCGCCAATTCAACAGAGCGTGTCTGAAGAACTTTTGCACCCTGTGAGGCCAGCTCGAGCATCTCTTCAAATGCGATTTTGTCGAGTTTGCGCGCTTTGTCAGACACGCGCGGGTCTGTGGTATAGACACCATCGACGTCTGTGTAGATATCGCACCGCTCTGCGCCGAATGCAGCAGCAAACGCCACGGCCGTTGTGTCAGAGCCGCCACGGCCCAAAGTTGTGACGCGGCCTTCGGGGCTGATGCCTTGGAAACCTGCGACAACCGCAACCTTCATGCCGTTTTCGAATGTCCGCACGATATTGTCCGTAGGGATTTCCTCAATACGTGCCGAAGCATGCGCAGAGGTGGTCTTTACGGGCACTTGCCAGCCCTGCCAGCTGCGTGCGGGGACGTCCATTTCCTGTAGTGTCAGCGCCATTAGGCCAGCTGTCACCAACTCGCCTGATGCCACAACTGCATCATATTCACGGGCGTCATAGAGAGGTGATATTTCGTTTACCCAACCAACAAGTTCGTTGGTTTTGCCAGACATCGCGCTGACGATCACGATCACGTTGTACCCTTTGGCAACTTCAACGCCCACGCGTTTGGCTGCGCGTTTGATACGATCAGGGTTTGCGACTGATGTGCCGCCAAACTTCATTACCAATGTCGGCATATTGTGCGCCCCTTGTCTGATGTTGGGCGTCGTTTATGCCATGGGTGGTTTTTGGGCAAGTAGAAGGCGGGCGATTTAGCGACGGGCGCGCAGCACGCTAGTTGGCTTTGCCTTTCGCCATGAACGGCAGGGGCACCACAGGCACGCCGTCTTTGATCAACTCTTTGGCTTCTTGCACGTTAGCTTGGCCGTAAATTGCGCGTTCCGGCGTTTCACCATCATGAATTTTGCGCGCCTCGGCTGCGAAATTGGTGCCCACATCATCAGCGTTGGTTTCAATGTGCTTGCGCATGTCTGCTATCGCTTGCTCGGCCGGCGAGGCGGCTTGGCTAAGCGCACCGCGGGCGGGTCGTACTTGCGGCGCCATCAGGGATTTGGAGACATCCGTATCACCGCACACAGCACAAGAGACCATATTGCGCCCGCGCAGAGTGTCATAGCTGGCGGCGTCGGCAAACCAGCTGTCAAACTGGTGATCATTTGTACATTTCAAGTTATATCGGATCATGCGGATCAAAAGCCCTCAGCATCATCAAGTCCTCTGTTATGTAGCCAAAGCTGAGCCGAGGGCAAGATCACAAGCGCGTAGCTGCGTTAGCTCAACAAGCTGCGATCAAACGAGGAGATAATCGCGCGCAACTCAGGCTCATCCACCTTTTTGGCAGCTTTTGATTGGCTGAACCACTTGCGTTTGCGCTGATCTACTTCGGGGTAGTCTTTGAAGATTTTCTTGACCTTAAGCGCGTACACCATTGCGACGCATGGCAGGTTTGGCATGTCGTCCATTTGTTTGGTGTATGAATAAAGCCCGATGCAGGTTTTATAGATTTTGCCCTCAACACCCGCTTCTTCAAAGGCTTCTGTTGCTGCGGCATCGCTTGGGGTTGTGTCGGCCATGGGCCAGCCTTTGGGTATGATCCAGCGTCCAGTCCCGCGCGAGGTAATCAACAAAATCTCAAGCTTGCCAGCCACAACCCGAAAGGGCAGCGCAGAGAACTGCGTGCGAAGGTCATACTTGGTTTTACCCGTAACAGAGAGCGGTAGCTGCTTCATTGATTTGTTGGTGCGTCTTTGGCCTGCAAGTTTTTTGTGTGGTGGCATCGTTGTGTCCTTCGTGCCTCCTAAGCGTTGAACATAACGCTAATTTCCGCTGAATTCAACTTTTCGCAGACATCGGGGTTGGTTGGGCGCATGTATTGGCGCGCGAATGTGTCTTTATAAGGGCTGGACAGTCGTGGGTGTGGACCTAGGCTCACCTTCATCATGACTGCATCATCGCCACTTGTTCGCCCTCTTTTCATCGGGTCCGAGATTTATCGCGGCTCGTCTTATGGCGCGTGGCACCCGCTGCGTGTGCCGCGGGTCAGTACGGTGATGGATTTGTCCCGCGCACTGGGGTGGTTGCCAGCACAGCAATACATCACAAGTCCGCGCGCCAAGCTCGGTGCAATTTCTGCATGGCACACACCTGCCTATATTGCGGCGTTGCAAGCTGCAGAGGCGGCGCAAGGGGTCAGTGAAGAGGTCCGCCGCCGGCATCATATCGGGACCCATTCAAATCCGGTTTTTGCAGAAGTGTTTCGCCGCCCTGCCATATCAGCGGGGGGGGCGCTTTTGGCCGGAGAACTGCTTGCCAACGGGGTGCGTGTTTATGCGCCGGGATGTGGCACCCATCATGCGATGCCTGATCGGGCAAACGGGTTTTGTTATTTCAACGATCCGGTTCTGAGTATTTTGTCGCTTAAGCGTAGTGGTGTGAAACGCATTGCCTACATCGACATTGACGCCCATCATCCAGATGGGGTTGAGCATGCGTTTGAAGCCAATCCAGATGTGTTGATGATTTCGACACACGAGGAAAACAGATGGCCCCGCACCGGTGCGCTTGGTGATGAAGGGGTGGGAAACCTGTTTAATTTACCTCTGCCAAAGCACAGCCACGATGACGATATGGCCTATGTTTTGTCCGAACTCATACTGCCTGCACTGCAAACTTTCAGGCCTGATGCGATTGTCCTTCAATGCGGCGCGGATGCGGTTGAGGAAGATCCGCAGTCAACGCTTGCAATGTCCAACAACGCCCATTTTGATGTCATCCGCGCATTGCTTCCCATGTGCCCGCGCTTTTTGCTGCTTGGTGGGGGAGGCTATAATCCGTGGTCCGTGGGAAGGCTTTGGACAGGTGCGTGGGGGGTGCTGAACGGTATTGAGCCGCCTCGTGATCTTGATGACGCACCGCGCCGCGTGTTGGAAGCCCTTACATGGAGTGGTCACAGCCGTGCGAAAAACAGGCCTACGCATTGGTCAACCACCTTGCGCGATGATCCACGGAACGGGCCAGTTAAGGACGTGGTTCGTGAGCGGGTCGGTAAACTTAGGAAGCGGGTTTTGGTGCACGTTTAAGATGCGCTTCGAGTTCTGTATAAAACAGCTCTTGATCTTGCGCGCGTCCCAAAACCGGTACTGCCGCGCCGCACATCACGTCTGGGCGGCAGGTCAGGATCGCGTGCGCCAGGTCTTCGGCTGAACGGACCATCTTGGCGCCGTCCACAGCATTCAGCGCACCATAGCTTTCAGTGAAATTTGACACATGCGGGCCATGAAACACACCGCAATCATGGCTTAGGGGTTCAAACGGCGTGTGCCCACCAACGGGCTGGAAGCTACCCGCCACCACGCAAATATCGGCAATGTCATACCACAGCGCCATGTCGCCCATGGTGTCGGCCAAGGTGATCTGGGTTGTGTTGGTGCGGCGGGTTCGGTCCGAATATTGGGCCACGCTGAACCGCTGGCCAATCAGGCTTAAAACCTCATCACGGCGTTTGGGGTGGCGGGGCGCCAAGATCAAATGCCATCGCGGGTCTTGGGCATACAAAATGTCAAAGGCATCAAGGATAAGCTTTTCTTCGCCTGCATGGGTTGAAGCGCCCAAAACTGTGAAGGGGGCTTGGTATAGCTGCGCAAATTCTGCGAAATCCTTGTGGGGAACAGGACGTTGATAGTGCTCTTTTAGGTTGTTGGGTGCGCTGATGTTTGGCGCGCCGAGGGCTTTGAAACGCGCTCTGCTGTCGCGGTCTTGCGGGCTGACTAGGCTCAGCGTGCGGTAAATATTGCGGAGCGAGTTGGGTAGTTTTTGCCACCGTGCAGCACTGCGCGCAGATAAACGCGCGCCAATAATCACAACCGGTACTTGCGCGTATGACAACACGGTTAGGCGGTTTGGCCAGATTTCGTTTTCGACAATTATATGCGCGGAAATGGACCAATTACGCAGTATCATTTTTGTGACCCAACGCAGATCAATCGGGGCCAGATGTGCTTCGATCCGGTCGTTGCCCCAACCACGGATCATATCGCGCGCTGTAATCTGGTTGGTGGTGACCAGAATTTTGCGGCTTGGATCACGGCGCAAGAGCGCCTCAAGGGTTGCCTTGGCGGATGTGATTTCACCGTTACTGGCTGCGTGGACCCAAATATGCGTGCCGTGCTGTGCAGGCCGTACGAGGCCAATCCTCGCAGTCAGCCCCCCCATTTTCAGGATGGCATGCAGCAAAATGAACGGTGCTGCGAAGGTTATGGCGGCTCTATATATCCACATGATCACATCCGCCTTAGGCGGAGATATTGTGTCGAGCAAGAGTGCGGCTTTGATTAATTGATTAAAATGGCGGCGCTACGTGACGGCATATGGCTTTTAATATGGGGATTTTGAAGAATTACTGTGTCTTTTAGTTAATTTTTTTGTGTAAGTCGCCTCTGGAATTAAGAACAATCTTAACACTCGCTATGCAAAAATGGCCGCGTAACAAGTGTAGCCGGAGCGTAAGGCGCTAATATGTCGAATAGTGATAATAAAGACCAAAGTGGGTCGGGACCTGGTGATGTGCAAAGCCGCGCCTCACGTGGCTCCCGTCACGCCCGAGGTTATGTTGTCACAGAGCGGTGCTGTTGATGGGCTTGGTGACTACAGCATCCGTCTTTCTGTCAATGACGCTGACGCCCCACCGATTGAGATTGCGCCAAATGCCGCAGGCATTGATTGGATGGACCGCGTTCTGCCTGAGTTGAATGCCGATGATGCGCTTTTGTCGCTTGGTGGGCGGACATTGACGTTAAGCGTGAGTAAAGCAAATCGTTTTAGCCCAACAGAGGCGATTATGTTCGTGGTCATCATGGGCTAAATATTTGCTGTGATCGCGCTAAGCTGGCTGTATCTGCGCCACATCAAACACGCCAGCGGACTTGTCCAAGCGGAACTTTTGGAGCGGGAAAGTGAGCTGCGCGCATCTGAACGCCGCATTGCGTATCTGCAAAACCAAGAAGCCATCGGCGAGTTGGTCGGCGGTGTAGCTCATGATTTCAACAATATTCTGGCAATCGTTTTGGCCAATGCAGAGCTTCTGTTGGACATGCCTTTGGATGAAAACGGCCAAGACTGCACCAATGAAATTCGCAAATCTGCAAGCCGTGGCACATCTTTGTCGCGGCAACTTTTGGCGTTTGGAAAGCGATCTTACCTTGAGCCGAAAGCCCACCGCGTGGATGACTTACTGGGCGAAGCGATGGTGCTGTTTAAACGTATCATGCCCGCATCAATTGAGATTTTTTCTGCTGTTTCAGAAGCGTTGCCACCCGTTCAAATTGACCGCAATCAACTGGAAACGGCCTTTTTGAATTTGGCTATTAATGCCCGCGATGCGATGCCTGACGGTGGCAAATTTACGCTTACCGCACAATTGACGCATATCACGGCAACCCAAACTGCGCATTTGCCAGATGATCTGATGCCGGGAGAATACGTCCGAGTTCGGCTGCGCGATACCGGTGTTGGTATGAGTAAGGCGTTGGCAGAGAAGGTGTTTGATCCCTTTGTGACCTCCAAGAAGGTTGGCACAGGCTATGGGCTTGGCCTGTCGATGGTTCAGGGGTTCATGCGGCAATCCGGTGGGACAATCTATCTGCAAACGCAGGAGGGTTCTGGCACCACAGTTGTGTTGTTGTTGCCGGTCGCGCGCAGTTTGGACGCCGAAGGTTTAGAGGGAACAGAGCCGCGCATAGCGTCGCGTCAGACACAAAAGACGATACTGTTGGTCGAAGACGAACGGGGCGTACGCCTAGCCATGACGCGTCAGTTGCGCGCGGCAGGCCACAACGTGGTTGCGGTGAATTCACGCGATGCAGCGTTGCAGGTCTTGGATGAGAAATCGAACATTGATCTGATGATCTCTGACATGGTCATGCCGGGTGCGTTGCAAGGGGTTGGCTTGGCTAGTGAAGTACGAAACCGGCTGCCCGATCTGCCGATCTTGTTGATGTCGGGTTATCCCAAAGAAATCGTGGGCGCGAATGCGGAAATGTCGCCACTGCCGCCCATGGTGCAAAAACCGGTATCAAGGGACGCTCTTTTGGACGCGGTCCGTGTGGAATTGAACCTATCGTCACGTTAGGCGTGCGGGCGTGTTGATCCCAAGCTGTCGCAAACCTACCTTACTGTTAATAAACAGGGGTGAGTATGATGAAGTTAAACGTAAACGGCACCGATCACCAAATTGACGTCGAGGACGACATGCCGTTGTTGTGGATTTTGCGCGATGTACTGGATATCAAGGGCGTGAAATATGGGTGTGGTATCGCGGCCTGTGGCGCGTGTACGGTCCATCTGAATGGGGATGCTGTGCGCAGTTGCCAGATTGTCGCAACAGATGCGGTTGGATTTGAGATCACAACAATCGAAGGGTTGGGCACACCGGACGCCATGCACGCTGTCCAATCTGCGTGGGCTGATTTGCAGGTCGCACAGTGCGGGTATTGTCAGTCCGGTCAGATGATGCAGGCAGCTGCACTTCTGCAGGCTATTCCTCGTCCAACCGATGCTGACATTGATGATGCGATGAACGGCAACCTATGCCGATGTGGAACCTATCCGCGCATTCGTGCCGCTGTGAAGCAAGCCGCTGACACGCTGGCGAAAGGATAGATCATGAGTAAGTTCAAGAAGATCACCCGCCGCAGTTTCATGATCGGCTCTGGCCTTGTGGCTGGTGGCGTTGCGTTTGGGGCCTATAAGGTGGCGATACCGCAGGCAAACCCGTTGCTTGCAAAGCTGCGCGAGGGCGAGGCTGCGTTTACGCCCTTCATTAAGGTCACCGCAGATGCGGTTACACTAATCACCCCACACACGGATGTGGGGCAAGGGGTGCAGACGGCTCAGGCGCTGCTGATTGCTGAAGAGCTAGACATTGATCTTGATCAGGTCACGCTGTCGTTCGGCGCGCCAGATCCAGCTTACTACAACACAGCTCTCGCTGATGAGGCTGTGCCTTTTCAAAGCGCTGACGACAGCCTTGCCGCGCGGTCTGCGCGTGGGGCTGCGGGGGCTGCGTTCAAGCTGCTTGGCTTGATGGTAACGGGGGGCTCAAGCAGTGTGCCTGACAGTTATGAAAAGCTGCGCATGGCGGGGGCCGTTGCCCGCGAGACACTGAAAAAAGCTGCCGCCGATCAAACCGGTCAGCCGGTAAGTGCGCTGCAAACAAAACAGGGCGCGGTCGTTTTGCCTGATGGCACCAGATTTGCCTATACCGACTTGGCGAAAACCGCGGCGGACATCGCGCCGGTGACGGACGTTTCTTTGCGCGATCCTTCGGAATGGAAACGGCTTGGTCAGCCTGTGTTGCGCAATGATATCGTTGCCAAATCTACGGGCACACAGTGTTATACAATCGATCTGGAACTTGATGGGATGCTTCATGCAAGTGTGCGCACCAATCCCAAACGCGGCGGTTCTGCGGCGCAATATGATACAGTTGCAGCAGAACAAATGCGCGGCATCAGTGCAATTGTGCCTGTGACTAATGGTATCGCTGTGGTTGCAGATAACACATGGAGCGCGATCAGGGCTGTTAATGCGATTGGCTGCGAATGGCCCGATGCTCCGTACCCAGCTGAAATGGCGGATCACTGGCAGGCGGTTTCTGATAGTTTTACGGACGATGCGCTAGACAAAGAGTGGCGCAATGATGGTGACGTTGACGCCGCGCTGGGCGCAGATGCGCAGGGCGTGCAGCAGATTGAAGCGGAGTACTTTGCGCCTTACGTTGCTCACCAACCTCTTGAGCCGCTTTGTGCTGTGGCCCGAACTCTTGAAGCCGGAATAGAGATCTGGACCGCACATCAGATGCCGCGGTTTTTGCAGAAAAAAGTTGCAGCAGTGGTTGGCTGTGATTCCGATGAAGTGGTTTTTCATCAACAAATGGCAGGGGGCAGTTTTGGTCACCGCCTTGAGTTTGATGTGGTTACCCAAGCCGCTGAAATTGCAGTGGCAATGAACGGCAAACCAGTGAAGTTGACCTATTCACGCGAAGAAGATTTTGCCCAAGATTACGTCCGTCAGATCAGCATGGGGCGTCCAAAAGGCGCGCTTAAAGATGGTGGTGTGCACGCATTGCAGATGGACATCGCATCGCCGTCCGTAACGGCCTCGCAAATGACACGTTTGGGTCAGCCTGCTGCGGGTCCTGACACCCAAATTGCAGCGGGTGTTTGGAATATGCCTTATGCGGTGCCGCACTTGTCTGTGCGCGCATATCGCACGCCAGAGTTAGCGCCGATTAGCTCATGGCGATCTGTTGGTGCGTCATCTGCTGCGTTTTTTGCAGAGAGTTTTTTGGATGAAATGATCCATGCTGCAGGTGCTGATCCGATGGCAGAACGCTTAAGATTGATACAGTCGCCGCTCCACCGCGCTGTTTTGGAGGCGGTTACGGAAATGTCGGATTGGGGCGCACCGCTTGGCCAAGGGCAGGGGCGCGGCGTTGCCTTTGTTGAAAGCTTCGGCGTGCCAACAGCGGAAGTGGTGCAGGTGCGCGATACAAGTCGGGGCATTATGATCGAAAAAGTCTGGGTTGCCGCAGAAGTGGGGCAGGTGCTTGATCCGATCAATTTTGAAAGCAACGTGATGGGCGGCGTTGCCTGGGGGCTTGGTCACGCAATGAACTGTGAGATTACGTTCACAGCTGGCGTCGCAGATCAGCGTAATTTTGACATGCACGACGGAATGCGCATGGCGCAGTGCCCACAAATTGAGGTTCGTGGTTTGACCAACGGTGACAAAGTACGCGGGATTGGTGAGCCACCTGTCCCCCCCGCCGCGCCTGCGCTTGCGAACGCGATCTTCGCTGCCACGGGGCAAAGGGTGCGCAGGATGCCGTTCTGGAACGACGTTGATTTTGTCTAGGCCGAGACTAGCGCAGTAGTTGAGAACCGCTCGCAATTACCTTGCTAGTTGCGAGCGGTTCGCATAAACGGGTTGCAGTTAATAATGGAGATCTGCACATGTTTTTCTTCCGTCCCTCTCTTTCATCGTCATTTTGTTCGCTGGTTATGGCGGGCGCGTTTGGTATTTTGCCAATCAAGGCTGTTGCGGACGAACAGTTTAAAGTGGTGACGACTTTTACGGTTTTGGCCGATATGGCGCGCAATGTGGCGGGTGATGCGGCAATTGTGGAAAGCGTGACAAAACCCGGTGCAGAAATACACGGCTACGCCCCCACGCCCCGCGATATTCTGCGTGCACAAGATGCGGATTTGATTTTGTGGAACGGGCTAAATCTCGAGCTTTGGTTTGAGCAGTTCTTGAGCAATTTATCCGAGGTGCCCAGTGCCGTGCTGACTGACGGCATTATGCCGATCAGCATTTCTGCAGATGAGTATACGGGTCTGCCAAATCCACATGCGTGGATGGGGCTGGATAATGCGCTAATTTATGTGGACAATATACGTGACGCATTGGTCACCCATGATCCCGACAACGCCGAGACATACCGCGCCAATGCTGATGCGTACAAAGCGCGTATCACCCAAACGATTGCCCCCCTACGCGATCGTGTTGCAGCAATCCCGCAACAACAGCGTTGGCTGGCAACGTGCGAAGGCGCGTTTAGCTATCTGATCAAGGACTTCGCAATGCAGGAGTTGTATCTGTGGCCGATGAACGCAGATGCCCAAGGTACCCCACAACAAGTACGCCGTGTAATTGATGCCGTTCGCGCGAATGATATCCCTGCGGTTTTTTGCGAAAGTACTGTGAGCCAAGCCCCCGCGGAGCAGGTCGCGCGTGAAACAGGTGCCAGTTATGGTGGCGTGCTCTATGTTGATAGCCTGAGTGCACAGGACGGGCCCGTGCCCACCTATCTGGACCTACTTCGTGTGACATCACAAACGATTGCCGATGGTTTGGGCGGATGAAAGGCATAGCCGCGCCCCTTAGCAGTGGCATCAAAGCCGAACATGTGACCGTTACTTACCGCAACGGGCATACCGCTTTGTCGGACGCGAGTTTTGAAATTCCCGCAGGCACAATTACAGCGTTGGTTGGGGTGAATGGGGCAGGTAAATCCACTTTATTCAAAGCAATTATGGGTGTTGTACCTGCCGCACGAGGCGAGATTTCTGTGATGGGCATGTCCGTTAAGGCGGCTCTGGCCAAGAACATGGTGGCCTATGTGCCCCAGAGCGAGGACGTGGATTGGAGCTTCCCCGTGCTTGTTGAAGACGTGGTGATGATGGGCCGCTACGGTCACATGGGGTTTCTGCGTCGGCCGTCTGCTGCGGACCATAGAGCTGTTACCGAAGCAATGGGCCGCGTTAGTATGGAGGCGTATCGACACCGTCAAATTGGCGAGCTTTCAGGCGGGCAGCGCAAGCGCGTATTCCTTGCGCGCGCATTGGCCCAACAGGGGCAGGTGATCTTGCTTGATGAACCGTTTACTGGCGTTGATGTGCAAACTGAGGATGCCATTGTGGCTTTGTTGCAAGCGATGCGCGACGAGGGGCGGGTCATTCTGGTCTCTACCCACAACCTCGGTTCCGTGCCAGAGTTTTGTGACCGCACGGTTTTGGTCAAGGGCACGGTACTGGCGTCTGGCCCAACCTCAGAAGTGTTTACTCATGCCAATCTTGAGATCGCCTTTGGCGGCGTGTTGCGACACTTCGTTCTAAGCGGCTCTGAACTTCACGATGATGATGACACGCGGTCCGTTCGGGTCATCACCGATGACGAGCGGCCCTTTGTGGTTTACGGCGACGAGATGCAAGCAGCGTCAGATGCCCCAAAAGCCAAAAGCGAAGGGACCGAATGATCGACACGCTTCTTGAGCCTTTTGGCTACGCCTACATGTTCAACGCAATTTGGGTCAGTTCGCTTGTGGGCGCGGTCTGTGCTTTTTTGTCTGCGTATCTGATGCTTAAGGGCTGGTCTTTGATTGGTGACGCGCTGAGCCATTCGATCGTGCCAGGGGTTGCGGGGGCTTATATGTTGGGCCTACCATTTGCGCTTGGGGCTTTTGCTGCTGGCGGTTTGGCGGCGGCATCGATGCTCTTTTTGAATCGACGCACAGGCCTGAAAGAGGACACAATCATTGGTCTGATCTTCACGTCATTTTTTGGACTTGGCCTGTTCATGGTGTCGATATCGCCCGTTTCGATAAGCGTGCAATCGATCACTTTTGGCAATATTTTGGCCATAACTCCTTCGGACACGCTTCAATTGGCTGTCATCGGTTTTGTCAGTTTAGCTGTATTGTTGGCGAAGTGGAAAGACTTCATGGTGACGTTCTTTGACGAAAATCACGCCCGTTCAATCGGGCTGCGACCCGATGTTTTGAAGGTCATTTTCTTTGCTATTTTGGCTGCTTGCTGTGTGGCAGCGATGCAGACCGTTGGTGCGTTTTTGGTCATCGCCATGGTCGTGACGCCCGGCGCGACAGCATATTTGTTGACCGACAGGTTTCCACGCTTGCTTGCCCTAAGCGTTGCCATCGGCGCGGGAACAAGCTGTGTCGGCGCCTATCTGAGTTACTTCCTGGACGGTGCAACTGGCGGGCTGATCGTGAGCCTTCAAACTCTGATCTTTCTGGTCGCGTTCATATTTGCGCCTACACACGGGTATCTTGGGGCACGTCGCCGTGCGGCCAAAGCGGTGCGGGTGAACTGATGGAAGAGCTGCTGTTGCCGTTTCAATTCGCGTTTATGAACAAAGCTTTTTTGATCATGGCGATGCTAAGCGTTCCAACCAGCCTGTTGTCTTGTTATCTGGTCCTCAAGGGTTGGTCGTTGATGGGCGATGCAATCAGCCATGCGGTTCTGCCGGGCATTGTGTTGGCTTACGTGCTGAGTATTCCGCTGCTTATAGGGGCATTTGTTGCGGGCATGTTTTGCGCCGTTGCGACAGGCTTTTTAAGCGATAACAGCCGCGTCAAACAGGATACCGTGATGGGTATTGTGTTCTCGGGGATGTTTGGGGTGGGGATCGTTTTATACACTAAAATTTCCACCAATCTGCATCTTGATCACATTCTTTTCGGCAACATCTTGGGCGTGGGAGAACAGGACCTTTGGACGGCTGGCCTTATCTCGCTAGGGGTAGCAAGTGTGGTGATCACCAAGCGCCGCGATTTGATGTTGCATGCGTTTGACCCCGTGCAAGCGCAGGCCGTTGGGTTGCGTGTGGGCTTGCTGCACTACGGGCTTCTGGTACTTATTTCATTGACGATTGTAGCGAGCCTTTCTGCCGTAGGCATTATCTTGGCCATTGGATTGCTTGTTGCACCTGGCGCAATTGCGTATCTGTTGTCCAACCGCCTTAGCATCATGTTGCCCACCGCCGTAATGGTCACGCTGGCCTCAAGCTTTGTGGGTATCTACGCCAGCTTCTTTATCGACAGCGCACCGGCACCAACAATCATTCTGGTGCTGACCATATGCTTTATCGTAGCCTTTATGAGAGCGCGCTTCAAAGTACGTGAGGCCTGAAATGGCCCTCGTGTAACCTGAGCAAACTGGTGGGTTGAACATATGCCGCGCGGTGGTATTGACGCTGTGACTCCTGCAAAGCGGCGGGCTATAGCGACAAAGACCAGCATTTGTGAGGCGCAGTATATGTCCCTTAGGGCGATCTTGGTGAAAGTGATCAACGGCTGGGCGCTGTTTGGCGGAGCTTTGCTTTTGATTATTGTCGCCGTCACTGCGCTTAATGCGGCGGGGTTCAGCGCCAATGTTATTGCGCGGCTTTGGGGAGGCACAGTTCCTGGATTACCGGGCTACGAGGACGCTGTTCAAATGCTTGTCGGCGTCGCGGCACTTGCGATGTTTCCTTCTGCACAACTGCACAGCGCGCACGCTTGCGTTGATGTGTTTATGCAATATGCGCCTGCGCGGGTCAGTCGCATTATCACTGTGTTGTCCAACATTTTGTTGGCTGCAATCGTGGCTTGGATGGCGTTTATGATGGTCCAAGGTACTCTTCAAATGCGCGCGGATCATGTTGAAACCACGGTTCTGGGCTGGCCGGTTTGGGTGTTTATGTCATCGGCGGTTGTGTCATGTGCGCTTTGGTCGGTGGCTGGGCTCATGGCAATAGCCGGATCATCGGATAACACCGATGGAGCGTGAAATCATCGGCATTTATGGGCTGGTCGCGCTGTTTGTGCTTATCATGCTGCGCATACCCGTGGCGTTGGCGATGTTGGTAACTGGTGTTGTCGGAACCTGGGTGCTGAGCCTTGCATCGCCGTTCATCAAATTCGGCCCTTATCTTTTGCAATTCAAAACTGCGCTGTGGAACTCAGTCGCGAATTACGACCTGTCTGTTGTGCCCCTTTTTGTACTCATGGGTTTTTTGGCGGCCGAAACGGGCTTGAGCCGTGATTTGTTCCAAGGGCTGAGTGCGCTGACGCAGAAAATACGCGGTGGTGTGGCAATGGCGACAGTGCTCGCGTGCGCGGGTTTTGGTGCGGTAAGTGGCTCGTCTATCGCGACCGCATCTACGATGAGCCGCGTTGCACTGCCTGAATTACGCCGCCTCAAATACAACGAGGGCCTGTCGACAGGTGTGCTGGCTGCAGGCGGTACGTTGGGCATCTTGATCCCGCCATCGGTGGCTCTGGTTATATACGCCATCGTCGTAGAGGCACCGATCATTGAGATGTTCCAAGCAGCAATTTTGCCAGGATTTTTGGCAGTTATATTTTTCCTAATCGTGATACGCTTCCGGGTGGCCCGAAATCCTGATCTTGCCCCACAACCCATAGCGCTTAGCCCATCGGAACGTACTCACGCCCTCAAACGTTTAATCCCTGTTACGTTGATTTTTGGGGCGATCATTTTGGGCCTTGGTATGGGATTTTTTACCCCCACACCCGCAGCAGGTGTGGGGGTCTTCCTGATCTTGGGCTATGGTCTTTTGCTAAGGCGCACGTCTGATGAAGGGCTGACTTTTGGGCGTATGAAAGCAGCACTTTTGGCGACAGCGAAAACCGCATCGATGATATATTTCATCTTGTTCTCTGCGGATATCCTCAAGGGCTTTTTTGCGCGTACTGGCTTGCCAGCCTCGCTGAGTGATTCGGCCGCGGCTTCCACGCTTGAGCCTTATGTCATTCTGATTTTGATGTTGCTTATCTTGATTGTTCTCGGCTGCTTTATGGAAAGCTTGTCGATGATTTTGGTCGTGGTACCATTTTTTTGGCCCGTCTTGATCCAACTCAACGGCGGTGATTTTGTCAGCGCAGAGGCTGCCGCATTCGGCATGACAACCGATGATTTACGCATCTGGTTTGGAATTCTTGCGCTTATTGTCGTGGAGCTTGGCCTGATTACGCCGCCCGTTGGCCTTAATGTTTTTGTGATCAAATCCTTTTCGCCTACCACAAATCTAAGCGTCATTTTCCGCGGTGTCGCACCATTCTTTGGCATCGAATTGATCCGCATCGCACTACTGCTGTCCATGCCCGCGTTGGCCCTTTATATGCCAACTGCGTTGTGATTGGGCTGATGTGCGCTGTGTTGCTCTTGCATGCGAACAGCAATTAGATCGAATGACATCATTTGGCCTGTTGCAGGCCGGTGCTAGAAACGTCTTCATATTATTCCGGCATTGAAGGTAAATGAAAAATTTAACCTTGGTGCTTTTGTTGGTCGTTGATTTTGTGCCTCAACTGTATCGGCAACAACCGCCTATGTTGTGTCATTATGCGGTAGCTAGATAAGCTTTCTGGTGAAGCTGATTGGCTTCGCATTGTTGGCCTCAAATCCACTTATACCCGATACTAAGATTGTAGTCTGCCTGACAAAAAGCACCAGCTGGTTTCAAAGATGTTGCAACCGAAATGTTGCCGTAGGCTCATAAGGGGCAAAAGGATATTTTGAAGTTGCCTCAATAACGCCTAGTGTTAAGAACATTGTGTAATTTTGCTACTCACTCCAACACTTCGGCGTGCTGAAATTTTCCTTTATCTGATACTGTTTATCAAGCATCACAACCATGTTTACGGACTAAAATGCTCAGATTGTTAACACAGTAGAGCCTGTTGTCTTGCGGGCCTCCAGCGCTTGATGAGCTTTTGCTACCTCACTCAATCCGAACCGCTGGCCAATGTTAATCTTCACATCCCCCGTCAGCACTTTTGCAGCAAGATTTTGCGCCATAGCCTGACAGGTGTCGTGATCGCTAATATGAGTGAAAATCGTCGGTCGAGTTATTTTTAACGACCCCTTTTTTCCCAAAATACCGATTTCAAAAGGGGGGACCGGCCCCGAAGCATTTCCGAATGATATCATCGTGCCTAGCGGTTTGAGAGAATTGAGTGATCCGTCGAAGGTGTCTTTACCAACAGCGTCCATCACGACGTCAACGCCTCTACCGTTTGTTAGGTCACGTACTTGCTCAACCCAATCTTCACTACGGTAATTCAGGCAATGGGTCGCCCCATGATCTTTCGCTAGCTGGCATTTCTCGTCTGTTCCTGCGGTTCCGATCAACCTGATCCCTTCCGAGCGCGCCCATTGGCAAGCCAAAAGGCCCACACCGCCAGCTGCTGCGTGAAACAGTATGGTATCACCAGACTTCAGGGGTGAGGTGCGGTGGAATAGATACTCGACCGTCATGCCTTTGAGCATCATCGCGGCACCTTCCTCGTAGGAGATGCCATCAGGTAGTGGACAGACCTGTGCCGCAGGCATGACCCGTGCCTCAGAATAAGCGCCTGGTGGGTTTGAGGCATATGCGGCTCGATCGCCGACTTTAAGATGTGTGACCCCTTCGCCCACGGCATCAATCACTCCTGCGGCTTCCATGCCCATTGCATGGGGCAATTGCATTGGGTAAAATCCAGTGCGTTGGTAAACATCGATAAAATTCAAGCCAATAGCTTTATGAACAATCCGAACCTCACCATTTTGCGGTTCACCGACATCAAGATCTACCAATTTGAACCGATCTGGTCCGCCATGTTCTTCGATTATTGCTGTTAATGCCATTTCCGACCCTTATTTTGCTCCTCTGACAAGAGAGCAATTTCACAGGGATGTCTAACGCTTACTTGTAGTTGTTGGACATAACTAATTTCCCAACCCAAAGAGATGTTCTTGAAGTTATGGCAGGTTGAAGTTGGCCCTAACTTCTGACGGTTAGTGCCTGAGTGGCGACTTGGGTGGTTGTGCATTGGCGGGACAATCCCTTAGGATAATCCCTGACGCGAATTAGACCGCCAAGGCTGGCTGGCTCGCAGAACATTTCTAAATTAGGGCTGGTACTTATCAGAGGATGCTGCTTGCTGATATGGCCGCGCCTGTCATATTACTTCAATGCGTGTCAGAACTTACCATGCGGAGATGGCCGCCCGACCTCGGCGAATAAATAGAGGTGAACTTGGCGAGGCTCAGGAAAGGGTAGGTGGAGCACCATGGAACCAGAGGTATTCGAGCTGATCTGCACCCGCGACGGCGATGTGCTGACATTGACGTTAAACCGCGACCCCAAGGCCAATTCTTTATCACCTTCGCTGGTTGAAGATTTGATCATTGCACTTGATCAAGCAGGCGACGCGCGTGTCGCGATCATTCAGGGCCAGGGAAAGCATTTCTGCACCGGGTTTGACTTATCCGATATCGCCGATTTGTCGGATGGTGACTTGTTATGGCGCTTTGTACGGATCGAATTTCTGCTGCAAAAAATTTATCTAAGCCCTTTCCCGATCATCGCCTTAGGGCATGGAGAGATTGTTGGCGCAGGGGCCGATCTCTTTGCAGCCTGTTGGCGCCGCGTATTAGCCCCCGGAGCGAAACTCAAAATGCCGGGCTGGAATTTTGATCTGGCCCTTGGTACCGGGCGGCTGGCTGCCCTAATTGGGCAAGATGCAGCGCGAGATATGTTGATAGATACCAAATCCATTTCAGCAGAAGTGGCTTTTGACATAGGACTTGCAACTGATTTGGTGGGTAAGGAGAATTGGGAAGTATTCGCCGCCCGATTTGCCGCCCGCGCACGCGCGCTGCCATTTCCTGCAACGAGCCGAATGATGGAGCTGACCCGTGCACCAGGCGAGGTTGACCATGATCTCGCAGCTCTAGTGCGCTCTGCTGCTGAGCCTGGCCTGAAAGCTCGTCTTGAGGCGTACCGAAGTCGGGCGATGCGCGAAAAGAAATAGCCTCACAATATAGAGAGGATCAGGCTCAGCGCCATTACAGAAAGCATTATGAGAGTTGCCGTTCGGAATAGTTGTTCCGAGAGGCGATGACGAACTGCGCCGCCTAGTGCGACGCCCACGAACATTACGCACGATCCGACCAAGGATATCAAAACGTCTTGTATGGAGAACAAGCCTAGCTTGCCAAGGCCGAAAGCCATGACGAAACTCGACAGGGTGAACGAGCAATTTACGCTTTGAATGAATAGGTCGCGCGGCATTTTGAGCATCATCAAAAACGGTACAACAGGCACGACTTGGGAGCCCGTGACGCCGTTGATCGTTCCAGTAACAAAGCCAATGATCGGTACGAGCGGCCGTTCCAGATCGGCGGATAGTGTAAGATTTGGCTTTGCCAGCGAAAACCCGATCCATAGGATTACTATGATGCCTAAGATCCCGCTGGCCAGATTACCGTCGATTTTTGAAAGCACCCAAAGCCCAAACGCTAGCCCTGGAAGCAGGGTCAACAGTAGCGGCCAGAACCGTGCTACGGTCACCCCAATATGACCCGCTTGGCGCATCACCATAAGGTTTGACAACACTGACGGGATAACTACCAACGGTAAAGCTTCTTTAAGTCCGAACATCAGTGCGAGTATAGGAAGACAAGTTGTGGTGAACCCTATTCCCGTGATCCCTTTGGCGGTTCCTGCGAATAAGTAAGTGCCAGAAATAACGGCAATATGTAGAAGGCTTAGGTCAAAGCTCATGCTTCGGCCAAGTACTCCATTGCCGCCTGCGCGCCGCCTCTTTGGAAGTTTACGTTGACGCGCATCAGACCCATCTCGACTCCTAATTTCTGCGCCATATTCTTCCACAGCGTTGCGAATTGGCCGGTTTCATACATCAAAACTTTGTCGCCGGGTGACAATACGTTTACTAACGCCGCCTCCCAAGCCCCAGTGCCTGAAGCGGGATATATCACCACTTGGTTTTGCGTTTTGAATACCGCCTTTAGGTCTTCCAGAATGCTTCGCCCTAGCTCCGCAAATTTAGGACCGCGATGGTCAATAACTGCGCGATGCATGGCCCGCTGAATACGATCTGGCGTGTTCGTAGGTCCTGGGATTTGCAGAAAATGTCGTCCTGAGTTCATGGTACCACCAAAAAAGTTTGCACATCTAGACGCCGATGTTAAAGTCAAGCATGTAAAGGTCAAGGTGCATGGCTATAGACTCAAAAAAGCTGAAAAGCCTGGTCGAAGGTGAAGTACTTTCCTCCAGTTTTGACCAGGGGCGTTACGCCACGGATGCCTCGATTTACCAGATCCGGCCGCGGGCCGTACTAATTCCCAAAACATGGGCAGACGTCGAAGCCGGGCTGGCGTTCGCCAATTCCGAGGGGATTTCGCTTTTGCCCCGTGGCGGAGGCACTTCGCAGTCAGGTCAGACGGTAGGCGATGCCTTAGTTATCGATTTCACCAAGCACCTTAACAAAGTTGAGCACTACGATGCCAAAA